>CAYUEJ010000028.1:0-11831 GCA_964442565.1 uncultured Candidatus Epulonipiscium sp. | reverse complement strand
CAGTTCCTTGTTTAACATCCCAGCTAAGCATTCGTAATAAGATAAAGGATTGTAGGCTCCTTCGTTATATCCATATTGATGAGATAAGGTCTAGATATGATAGTTATTAACCCTTAACCTACCTATAGCATGTATATTATTTTTAATATACATGCTATTTTTTATGCTCTATGTTTGCCTGCCTTCTTCCATTGTAATCCTTCCTACTCATGGCTAGTAACTCTTACTGGCTTGGAGTAGGCTTTACTCTTCTAAGCAGGAGTTTTACTTCCTTGCTATCCTATAGATGTGCACAAAATAAATGAAACAGCCGGCTGGGAAAGGTTATTATGAATCCCAGAATATTAGAACTTATTACAGATTATAAGGAAAATTTTAATGAGGAGGCTCTTGTTGCTTTGTGGGAGCGCTTTCAGCCTTTGGTTATTAGATCTATGCAGAAGTTTTATGTCCCCATAGCTGATCAGGATGACATTCGCCAGGAGGCCTTCCTCCAGCTACTAGAGTGTGCAAATAGGTATGATTTATCACAGAATGTTCCTTTTGAGAGTTTTTATAAGATGAATCTTCATTATTGGTTCCTCAACCGTATCCGCAAGAAGACGGAGCTTTTAGTCGTAGATAGTGAGTGGCAGGGTGGCTTTAGTATGACTGATGTGATTGAGAGCACTATAGGTAATGCCCACGAGGTCGCAGAGCTTAATGAGGTTACCAAGGCTCTTAATGATGCCTTTAAGCTGCTTACTGATAAGCAAAGGCAGGTTGTAGTTTTATTTTATTTAAAGGGTATTAGGCTTGGTGATATTGCCAGGTCTATGGGCTGCTCTTATAAGGTTGCCTTTAAGCATAAGGATGCAGGAATTAAAAAAATCAGGAAACATATTGCTCCTGATTTTTAGATAAATATTAATTTTTTTCTGGAATCACATAGGTAGGTACTACTTCTTTTAGCATCTGCCTTACATCCTGACCCTTACTAATGCCATGCTCTAGGTTATTTATATTAGCTAATAACTCCTTATATTGTATATCACCTGGTTTTGCTACAAATATTTTTTCGGAGCGTGTCTTAGTAAGGCCTTCTTCTTCCATAAGAAGCTCTTCGTATAGTTTTTCACCTGGTCTTAGGCCTGTATAGACAATTTCTATATCCCTGCCTTCTTTAAGACCTGATAATCTTATTAGGTTTTTGGCTAAGTCTAGAATCTTAACAGGTTCCCCCATATCTAGAACAAAGATTTCCCCACCTTTTGCAAAGGTGCTTGCTTCTAGTATCAGCCTAACTGCTTCTGGTATGGTCATAAAGTATCTGATTATATCTGGGTGTGTAATTGTTATTGGCCCACCTGCTTCTAGTTGTTTCTTAAAAAGTGGTATAACACTGCCGTTGCTGCCTAGTACATTACCAAATCTTACGGCTACAAACTCTGTATGGTCTGAGCTTTCGTTAATGGATTGTATAATCATCTCACAAAGCCTTTTAGTTGCCCCCATTACGTTGGTTGGGTTAACAGCCTTGTCTGTTGATATCATAATAAACTTATCTACGCCAAATTCTACGGCGCACTGGGCTGTGTTTAGTGTCCCTAGTACGTTGTTTTTGATTGCTTCTTCTGGGTTAAACTCCATAAGTGGCACATGCTTATGAGCCGCTGCGTGGAATACCATATTTGGCCTATACTTATCAAATACCCGCCTTAGCTTTTCCTTATCCCTTACTGAGCCTATTATTACGTCTACCTTTTCAGCTGGAATGCCCCTTCTAATCAGTTCGTTTTGAAGGTCATAGGCATTGTTTTCATATATATCAAATATAACAAGTTTAGAAGGATTAAACTCTAGTACCTGCCTGCAAAGCTCTGACCCTATGCTTCCCCCGCCGCCTGTTACCATTACGGTTTTATTTCCTAAGGATTCTTGAAGCTTATTATTATCAATCTTAACTTCATCCCTTCCTAGAAGGTCTTCTATTCTAACCGGTCTTATGGGCTTTTTCTTCTCGCTATTTATGGATTTTTCGATACCGGGGAATATTTTAAGTTTGGCATTGGTCTGGCTGCATACCCTGGCAACTTGTGCTATTCTCTTTTTGCTTGCTGATGGCATTGC
The DNA here is from genome assembly GCA_964442565.1 of uncultured Candidatus Epulonipiscium sp. Taxonomy (GTDB): domain Bacteria; phylum Bacillota; class Clostridia; order Lachnospirales; family Cellulosilyticaceae; genus JAAYSX01. Next base: position 9,722 of record CAYUEJ010000028.1, on the reverse strand, counting down.
TATTATAATCTCGTCTATCTCATAGTACAGTGCAATCCCAGGGATCATGTCTATATCACCCTTGATGGGTACGCCGTGGAGGCTTGCATGTAGCTTGTTCTTATCATCGTCTACTACTACTGCTATCTTTTTCCTTTTTTTATCCCTATGTAGGTCCTTGATTACTATAGACGCCGCCTCCCCCGCCCCTACTACCATAATCCTCTGCCTTGGCATATCTATTTGATTATGGGTGAAGAAGTTGGTGTAGTACTCGGAGTACTTCATTAGATTGGCCAGTAGTCTATAGCCAAACCTACTTGCTATCATAAATATTGTTAGTACAAATATATAAATTATATAGCTTGACCTTGGGAAGAGGCTACTTTGCATGTAGCCTACGCCTAGCAGGGCCGTTGAGCCTATAAAGCAGGCTCCGACTATCTGAAGCATCTCCCTTACGCTGGCATACCTCCAGAGGCTCTTATATAGGTTAAAGATAACAAATACTACAATCATAACTAGGGTTATGATTATGTAGTTCTGCTTGTATAGTTCTAAATATTGTATTTCTATCTTGCCGTCAAATCGTAGCAGTAGTGAGAGCAGGAAGGCTCCGTTAACTAGTGCTATGTCCATTAATAATAATATTAGCTTAGATATATAGGCTATCATTACTCCATCTCCTTGATATCTCTTGTGTCATTGTTTGTGTGTAGGGCTGGGCTGATGCCAAGACCTAGGATGAACCACTGGATAATTCCCAGCGATATGCTTTGCCCTAGTAGGGTAAGCTCGAAGGTGCCTATAGTTAGGATTCCTACTAAGGCCGCCCCTGCTAGCTGGGCTAGTTTTGTATTGGCTACCTTGTACAGGCTATGCCAGATATATATTATAAGGGCCATAAAAAGAAGTAGTAATGGCACCCCTCCTTGTAATAATAGCTGTAGGTATACGTTGTGGGTGTTAAGGTCCTCTTCTGTAAAATCTTCTAGACTTGCTTGCATACCGTAGCCAGTGATAGGCTTTTCTTTAACTAGTTCAATTGATTCTGCCCATATTCTCTCTCTTCCACTAAATATATTTTTCCCCATTTTTTCTATTACCTTTGCATTAACCTCATCAAATGAAGATAGGCTATTTGCCATTGGGTATAGTAGTGTAATTGAGATAACTGCGCCTATTGTTAGTGCTAGAAAGCCGTAGTATATGGCCTTGTGCTTAATTATTAGCTTCCATAGTAAGTAGACTGCCCCTAATGCGACTATGGCTAGTATGGCTGTCCTGCTCCTGGACAGCTTAATAATCCAGATAAATGGTAATGGGTAGATAAGGTATCTCTTACCCTGAGTTACTGCGTAGGCTAATAGGCATATAAATATTATTAGGGCTGATAATAGCCCTAGATAGTTAGGGTTGGCAAATAAAAACACATAATATGGTATTGCCTTTTCTTCTAGCTTTAGGTAGCCATTTATCATGCTTACCATATATATTAAGATTCCTAAATCTAGTATGTATATTCTCTTCCCTATTTGCCTATAATCAAAATATGCAAAGGATATGCCTGTATTTAGTATTAAAAACATCATTACTGTGGGCTTTAGAGCCGCCATGCCACCTGATGCTGCTGATAGCATTGTTACTATTATGGCAAATGATATATAACGCTCTAGGCCCTTCTTTGCCCTAGCTGTGACAATGCCTGGGACTGCAGTTATATAGACTATATAGCTGGTCGTTAGCAGGAATATTATTACGGCTGATAGCTTGCCTATTGTTGCGCCGTGGGGAACCCTCATGGTGTCTATTGGCAAGGTGAATAGCAGTATGGCTGTTATTGTAAACATAAGCCTCTGGGCTAATTGTAGTGTTTTGTCTGATTTTAAGTTTTCTAATACATTCATAGTAACACCCTTTATTAGTTTTGCAAAGTATTTGAAGTGCTTTGTCCTTGCAAATAAAATATAATTTATTATGTTTGGTAATATGGCGCACAGCAGCATTTGGGCTGCAAATCTTAGGTAGTCCTTTGTGATGGTTATTTGGCTAGCAATGGTGTAGGTTATGGCTACCTGGGTGATAGTTATTAGGGTGTAGATAATTAGCTTAATGTAGGCCTTGCTAGCTGATTTTTTAAAATACCTATTGTATAAGAAGTATGATTTCATAACCCAGGCTATTATGTATGTAACCGTAGTCCCTATGAAAACACCTATGATTCCTATTTTTTGTATTAATATAATAGATATTGTAAGCTTAACTATTATCTCTACTAAGGAGTTTAGCTTTTCTTCTTTAAACAATCCCGTCACTGTCATCATTTGCCATAATGGCCTTGTAATAATCCATAAGAAGAAGTTAAGGACTATAACAATTACAACATTACCCGGAAGTAGGAATTCTGCCCCTAACCATAATTTAATAAATGGTTGTGTAAGGCATATTAGTGCCACTGCGCAGAAGCTTCCAATCCAAAAACACATGAAGGTTAGTTTATCATATATGTCCTCCACTTTTTCTGCTGGTTCTGATGCTACTAGGCTTCCCATACTTGCCTGGATTCCTTCTATTGCCTGTGCTATAAATCCTGTTAATGCTCCTATAATCATTTGGTAGCTTGCTACTAGCCCTACTGCATTTAGTCCTATGAATGATGAGATAATCATGTTGTCTGTTGCCATCATAACAAAATTAGACATTTTGTGGATAAACAGGTCTTTAACATTGCTTTTTATTTGTTGTAGCTTTCTATCTTCTAGCTTTGTTTCATATTCTCGTATGTATGGATAGAGTTTATTTACCCTATGACTAGCCCATATATTAGGTACTATCTTAAATATCATATGTGCCATAACGTATGCCGGGTAACTTTTCATGCTTAATAAAATCCATAGCTTTACGAATACACCTATGGTGTTAGCTCCCATATCTCCAATTAATAATAGGTAGTTTTTTTGATCTGCATATAAAATTGACCTTTTGTATCCCGTAAAATAGGTAAATACTGTCCCTAGTAAGAATATGGCATAGATACTACGAATATAGCCCATTTCGTACACAGGTTCTTTAATAAATAAGGGCATGAAGATAACTAATACAATACCTATGAAACCTATGGCAACACCTATCTTGTAGTAGGTTGCCTTATAAAATTTCATAAGAGCTGATATTTCTTCTTTATTATTATCTTCCAGTGGCTTATATAGGTTGTATATAATTGCTATGCCTACACCAAGCTCGGCAAGTGATAGCATGGTTATCATGTTTGTAAATAGGCCGTGTAAACCTGCATGGTCTACTCCTAGTGTATTTAAAAACACCTTTTTATCAATAAAGGTAAACATAAGAATGGTTAACTGATAGAGTATTGCTATTTTTATGTTTTTAAGTGTTTTTTCTACTCTCATCTTCAAAGCACCTTTCATATGCGGCTATGGTTTGTTTTGCTTGATCCCTAGTTGTGTAGTTATATGGATTTTGCCTGATGTATTCTGTCATATTTTTGTGAATATTAGTGGTTAATATTTGGTGAATAGCAAGTTTTAATTCATCTGCCGATGATTCTTTTAGTATTATACCATTTTTCCCGTGTAAAATCACTTCTTCTGGGCCACCTGATGGTGTAGTAATTACTGGAATCCCCCTAATTAGGGCTTCTCTGACTACTAGTGATGAGGATTCCTTAACTTTGGATAATGATAAAAGTATATCTATATTCTCATAAACCAGGTCTTTCTCTTCTGGTTTAAATAAGGGGTGATATATAATCGGCAGTTTTTGATTTTGCTTATTGTTTGGCATATGTCTTCTTATTTTATCTATGAGACCTTTTATGTTCCCATCTTTAATGTAGGTTATGACCTTTTTTACTATGCCGGCTCCTAGCTGTAATGTTCCGTATATATGAATCTCGTAGGCTATGCCCCTTAGGCTGCTTGTACTACTTAGCTTTTGGCAGGCTTCTATTAGTATATCATGGCCTTTTAGTTCATGCTTACCACCTAGAAAACCAAGTATTATTGGGTTTTTGGGGGCGCTAGGCCTAGTGCCTTGGTTTGTGTAAGGTTCGGCCCCGTTTGGGATTGTTATGACTTTATTAGCTGTAATCCCAATAGGCTCTAGGTAACTTTCTACGTAGCTAGATACTGGTATTATAAGGTCGGTATAGTCTTTAAGTATATTTTTTAGAAAATCTGACCTTGTTTCTATATAGTTATGCTTATTATCTGATATGCATTTAGTGCATTTATCTTTGTTTAATTTTAACTGATTGCATGGTTTATAATTCTTATCAGCTAGGTTAGAAAATGGACAAATCCACCACCAATCATGCATGGTTACCGCTGTCTTGTAGCCTAGGATTTTGGAGTTTTTTACTATGTTTGCTCCTATGCCATTTAGGGCGTGAAAATGCACCAGGTCAGGTTTGATCTGGTGTAGGGTATCTTCTATTATTTTTGCACCTGTTTCATTATTATAGTCCTTTTCACTTAGTGTGCCGTTAAAATTATGGCTTACACCGGGTATTGGAAGACCTATGACCTTGTAATCACTGTAGGTTAGGTCCGTATTTTTTTCGCATAATCCTATAACTGTAACTTGGTGTCCCATGGCTGTTAGTTCTTTAGCTGTGTTATGCACCACATAGGCAACCCCACTATTGTGAAATGGAAATACTGATGATAAGACCATTGCAATTTTCATATTATCCGCTCTCTATTCATATTAGTTTATTCATTGTTTATTATACGGTAAAGGTGCTTATTATTCAATCTTTTTGGGGAATTGGGGGCAATTGGTATGTAGGACCTACTTTAATGTTTATATTTAGGATATTTGGGAATAATAACTTTAAGAAGTAAATATAAATATATGTAGTAATAAGGTGCTAGTATGATATAATTCTTATATACACTTAATGAGGATAGATTAAATAATGACTAATACATTTAAGATAACAGGGTATCATGGTACATTTAAGGATAATGTTAATAATATATTAAGTGAAGGATATACTCCTAAAATGAGGGATAACCATTGGTTAGGGCAGGGTATATATTTTTATGATGATATCGAGTTGGCTAAGTGGTTTGCATCTAGAAGGTATGCTGGAAAACACGGCAAGCAAATTTCTGTGATTAAGTCTCTCCTAAGTACAATTGATGAAAAAGTATTAGATTTAAATACTCGCAAAGGTGTAGATTTTGTATTTGAGAAGATTAGTGAAATTATAGATCAACTTAATATTGTTTTTGATAAAGATAACGAAATAAAAAACAGGTGTATTCTACTAGATATAATTAAAGAATATCACCAAATAGATATTATTATAAAAACATTCCAAACTACCTCACAAACTTATGGTAAGGTTAATATTGAATGGTTTGAGAAGAATTATTTCCCAACTGGTTTTAATTATAACGAGACTCAAATTTGCGCCTCAAATAATGAATGCATTGTATACAAAACTGAATTGCCTAGCGATGATAATTATAATCTCCCTAATAGAATTTGGTTTAAGAAAGAGTGATAATTATGAAAGATATTCAAGAAATAGTTAAAAAAGTAGCCAACAGATATAGCGTCGAATATAATTCTTCCTTATCTGGCCCTAAAATCAAGGATAAGGATGGTAATATAACATCACTATCTACTACAGATTTAGAAAAACTATTCTATAATCAAAATAGTAATAATAAAACATGGCACCAAATCAATAGCGTACAGAAAGCCTCTATAAAAAAATCTAGAATGAAATTTCAGGAGACTACTATAGAATATAACGCTAAGGATCTATCTGTAATGCCTTATTAAGGAGACTACGATTATGAAAGAAGGAATTATTACATTTTATGGTTACTCCGTCGAAGAAATAAGTTATTATAAAAATAATGACTACAAAAATTCAAGTGACTATATTGACCTATCCCCGCAATTCCTGTTTAACTTAATTATAAGCAAGGACACACCTTATAAGTATAACACGATTATGGGTGTTAGGATTGGATACCTAAATAAAAATGAATCTCCTTTCACAACAGAGGTTATCTTAAGGGGCTTCTTTGAAATAAAAGGTTTTGAATCTGATAAGGAACATCTACACGATTTGTATAGCATTAATAGCAGTGCAATATTATTTCCGTACTTAAGATCTATACTAACGGATATAACCTCCAAAAGTGATCATGAACCAGTAATATTGCCTACTTTTAATTTTCACACAATATTAAAAGACTTAAATATAGAAGATTTAATTATGGATCCAGACGAATATCAAGAATATAAATAACGGAAGTCAGTCTGGTCCTCCGTTATTTATACTCCTTGTTTATATAGTATTCAATTTTGGGCAGAATTTGTAGATGGACTGTGCTATCTCAGTGTAGTATCTCCCGGAGGGTATCCTCTTGGCGGATAGCCAACAGAGACCCGTAGGGAAATACTACACTGAGATGCTAGCACAAAAGGCGTTACAGCAAACTAATCTGCTCCTTGGTCTCCAGTCTTCCAACACTTGGTAGCTCATCATCCTTGAAGAGTGCCCTTTGTATCTCCTGTTCCTTGCTCATAACCTGCGTGCCATCTGTGGCTGTTCTTAATCTGCAGCTATATACAACTGGGAAATACTGCCTTATAAACGAGCCTTCGGCAAGGGCCGTTAGTGTAATAACCTGGAAACCTAGCTGCTCAGCTACAAAAAACACTGGCCTTAAAACATGGTCACTTGAAGCTTGCCCAAAGGGGTTATCTAAAATAACTGACCTATTTCTTTTTTGATTTTCTATAACATGACCTGTTTTTTCTGCTAGGAAGTTTAAGAGCCCCAGAAAGAGTATCATGTTTTTGCTCCATCTTTCGCCGCCTGACCATTTATTACTAGCCTCCCATGAGGTATTTAATGTGGCTAGTGTGTTTTGGTTGGTAAGCTTTCGGCATTTTATGATAATTTTACTGTTTTGTGTTACAACTGCTAGGAGCTGCTTTACAGATAGCCATTTTTCGATTTCCCTTCGGTGGATTTCTGCTGGATATTTTCCGCTGTCAAGCTGCTCTATAATCCATAAAATATGATTTTGTATATATTCCTTGCCCCTTAAATGATCCCATTCAGGCACTTTAATGGTGTATACATCTTTCCATTTATCATCTATTTTGATTCTGGTCTTGCGATGTATTTCGCCTAGGGCATCGGCTACCTCTCTAACATATGAGTGAATAAAATTAATAAAAAGTTCAAGCTCCTGGGCGTGAGTCTTAATATCGTCTTCTGCTATTATTTTAGTCTTCATAATCCTATTATGAAGGTTGCCTTCCCACTTGGTTAAATCATCGTAGTTTTTTAGGTTTTCTATTCCCTTTAGGGTCAGATTTTGTAGTTTTATGTTGCTTATATGGTGCCTACAAAATGTGTCAAAATCCCTTTCTTCCCTATCCTTCTCTTCCTCTGCCTTGCTTAGTTTTTTCTTGGCATACTCTAAATCTTTGATTATTTTATTTATATATTTTGTCTTCTGGTATAAAATATCAAGCTTTTCTTCTTCTATAAGGACTGATATACTTGTATTATCTGATAGGTAGTTAAAAGCTTCGTTTTTCTTATCTAATAAATCCTTTGCTTTTTTAGTATCTTCTAGTTCTTTTAGAATTCTGCTAATTTGATCTTCCATATATTTTAACTTACTTGTTAAATCTTTTCTCTCTTTTTGTAAATCATCTTTTACCTTGCTAAGTTCTTCCTGCCAGCTAAATATTGCATCATAGTCCTTGCCGTGATTTTTATCGAAGTCCTCCTTTTGACCCTTGTATTTTCCTTTATGGTTATCATAGTCTTCCTTTACCATATCTTTATTATTGTTTAGGGTTCTAACTTCTTTTTCTAATATAAAGCCTTGTTTTATAAGAGCCTTAAGCTCCTGCCTATGCTCTGTTACAAAGCGTATGTCCTTATCAAGGTCTGGGCGCTTTAGTAATTGGTTTTCTAGTCTTGCTTCTTCTTTTATTCGGTTTTGCTTTAGGAGCTTTAGTTTGTCTTCTAATTCCCTTCTGCCCTTTTGAGTTTTTTCTAGCTCTCTTTTTAGCTCTTCGCGCTGAATCTCAAGAGTCTCCTTGCTGTATGATGAATATATAGGGCTATATTTTTTAACATCATTATATAGGGGGGCACCTTGAATTCTGTCTTTATCCTTATCTATATCCATTAAATCATACTTTATATCATTTATCATATCCTTTAGATTTTCCATGTTTTTACCCAAAGTATTTATACGTGGGGTAATTATTTCTAGCCTTGGGATTATCAGCTCCTTCAATTCTTTTTTATTTTTATCTATTAGTTTAGTTTTTTTGTTGTAGTCAGCTATTTTATAGATTTTATCTGTTATAGCTACATTTTCTTGGTTTAACTGATTTTCCTCTTGAATTAATTTAGTCTGCAGGCCAATTATTTCTTTTTCCCTATTATATGTGGAGCTTAGTATATTTTCTTTGTCACTTATACTTGTTTTACTTTTAAATACATCCTGCTCTAGCTCCTGGGCTAGCTCCATTGGAAACTCTTGCTCAAAGTCTAATATTTCTTGTTTTAAATATTTCCAACCTAGGTGGATGCCCTCTATTTCATCTTTATTTGTTTTAGCTATTTTTGCTTTTTCCTTAAGATTTTCCTTCCAATTTATAAAGTTATCTTGGTATATGTTTGTTTCCCATAGGGCTGGATATATAATATTGTTCTTATTATCATATTCATTAGTTAGGTAGTGGCCAGCTTCATATTCTGTCATTACCAGTATTGGGTAGTTGATATATTCCTTATTTTCCTCAATATACTGACTTAATTTATCCTTCTCCCTATCGGTTGTTATCAGTGTAATTGCCCAATATGGAAAGCTATTGCTCGCCCCTTGAAGATACTCTGCTCCTGTTAGAAGTAGGTCAAACTCTTTTTTCCATTCGCCTACTTTTGCCATAATTATTGGATCAGCTATAAAGTATTCCCCGCCCTCATAGTCATCTAGCCATCTTCTAATTGCTCTTTCTTCATCTATTGCCGCATTCTTTTCTATTCGTGTTTTTTCGATTTTAATTTCTATATTTGAGATAATTAAGGGGTTAGTATAAACCGAGTCTATATGACTCCATTTATAGTCTGCGCTATGAATTTTTTCTAGTATCTTTGTATGGTTTTCTTCTAAACTAGTCAGTGAACCTTGTTTTTCCCTATAAAAATCCTTTAACTTATCTAATTCGCTTATTACTGTAGATTTCTTTTCTTCTAGGCCTTCTTGCTCCTCTTTTAAACTGGCCGTATTATCATATATTTGCCTTATTGATAGTTCTATTTCTTCCAGTCTTTTTTTAAGTTCTAGCCTTTTATCTTCTACAGTTTCATAGTCTGGCCTATCTAAAATACCTTGTTCTAGTAGCTTTATCTCTATTTTTATAAGGTCTATTTCTGTTTGTCTTTTTGTTCTACTTTCTTCTAGCTTTTGTTTTTCTATTTTTAGACTTTCTCTTTCTTTTGTATCCTGGGCTAGATCTTCCTTATAGCGTGTGTTTTCATTTTGAAGTTTTATAGTTTCTTTTTCGATTTCTTCTAGGGCATTTTTATAATAGCCACATAAGTATTGACTGTTTTCTTCTAGGCTCTCTTCTATTTCAGAAGCTGCATCATCCTGACTTAATCTTTTTATAGCCTGCTTTGCAAATTCCTCTTCCTTATAGTTATCATCTAGATTTTGCCT
>CAYUEJ010000027.1:4400-11879 GCA_964442565.1 uncultured Candidatus Epulonipiscium sp. | reverse complement strand
ATTTTTTCTTCCCGTATAGAATTACACATACTAGGAGCCCCACTAGCTTGGACACCATAGACCTTAATATTAGGGTTTAAGGACTTAATAGCAAAAGCTAGCCCAGATATAAGGCCACCACCACCTATTGGCACAATAACAGCGTCTAAATCAGGAAGCTGGTCTAAAAGCTCAAGTCCGATAGTCCCTTGGCCGGCAATTACATGAGGATCATCAAAGGGATGGATAAAAGTATAGCCCTTTTCATCTCTTAGCCGTACAGCTTCTGCAAAGGCATCATCGTAGCAACCTTTAACAAGATTAACATCAGCCCCGTACTGCCTAGTTGCCTCTACCTTAGAAATAGGTGCGCCATCAGGTAAGCAAATTAAGGAGTTAATACCTGCCTTTTGTGCTGCTAGGGCAACCCCTTGGGCGTGATTACCCGCGGAACATGCAATAACCCCACGAGCCTTTTCTTCATCACTTAGTTGAGAAATTTTATAGTAAGAACCACGAATTTTAAAAGAACCCGTAATTTGTAGGTTTTCCGTCTTAAGATAAACCTCACTCTCAGGATTGATATCCGATGCATGGATTAAATCAGTTGGCCTAATAACATCTTTTAGTACATATGAAGCGTGATAAATTTGGTCTAAAGTTAACATTGTCTTACCCCCGTTTAATTTTAATATACTTATATAATTAAGGATTAAAGCGAATAACTATATTTTTATAATTCATAGCTTTTAATAGTTCTGTAATTAGGTCCTCAGAGCGCTGATCGGCATCTTCTAAAAACCCCCCTTCTATTAATTTTTCCTCTGTGTTTTGTTTTTCTGTTACCATAATATCATAAACATCAGCAATTTTTAAGTTATTAAAAAGTGAACCCTTTTCATCATAAACATAAATATCTTCTTCGTTAATAACATTATCGGTAATCTTAGCATGATTAATTGTAACATGTACAGTCTCAGAATCAGGTGTATCGATTTCAATATTAGAAAGATCTGAGCCTGCCTTTAAGTAACCAGTATACTTAATCATGAATCTTTTTTCTGTAAAAGGTATAATCATGTCTTTATATTTGGATGATTCCTTATAGGAAACTACATCCGTATAGTTGTATTCTAGTGTAGAAAGCTGCATGATTTGCAAGATGCTCTCTGATACAGTGCTAGAGGTAGCCTCGACACTGGTACTTATCCTTGCATTAAGATATATATATATCCCTCCTGCTAAAAATATAGCAATAATACTAGAGATTAATATTGTTTTAAGCCTTTTCTTCATTGTTAACACCTCCAAAGGTAAAATATTAAAAAGTATGGTAGAATAATATAAAAAAGGAGAATAATATGTCTACACAATCTATCCAAAAAACGCAGGTTGCCATAGAATCATTAGCAATCTATAGAGAATTATTAAAAGATCCAGTAATTGATAAGCTGAAGATATTATTAGGGTATATAGAAGATAACCCTGGAGATAATATAGGAATATTAAGCACTTATAATGAATTTTATCACACATTAATGGAAAAAGGCAAAGGTTGTTCGCTAAAAAATTATATTATCGTTAAAATTTTATTCCAAGATAATATATATGCAAGATTAGTACAAGAAAGCCCTCTTGTCAATCCTAATAATAGTATAAGACTGGCATTGGTAGAAGATTTGGGGTCTTTATATGAAATAGCATCTATAACCCCCCAAGATATTAAAGATTCTATAATCAACTGCGAAAGTACAATACCACTTATAATGGATAAGTTTAATAATCTTCCGGGCTGGGAAGAAGAGAATGATTTAGGATTACAAAAAGAATACGATGGGATTATTAATAAATTTCAGCAAAGTTCCTCATGGAAGGAGCTGATTGATGATATAACAGATTTTTATATGAAACATGGAAGCGGAATCTGGGCAAAGTTTAGGGGATTTATATGGGAAGGAAAGGACTTACAAGGGGTAGTCTCACTTGACCCAATAAGAATGGAAAATTTAATCGGCTACGCAATAGAAAGGCAAAAAGTAATTGAGAATACCCTAAGTTTCCTAGAGGGGTATCCTGCTAATAATATACTGAGGGGAACAGGGAAGTCTTCAACTGTTAAGGCCCTTCTTAATGAGTACTACGATAGGGGCCTTAGGATAATAGAAATATCTAAGGATCATCTAAGTACTTTCCCCAAGGTAATTCGCACAATTAAAGACCAACCACAAAAGTTTATTTTATTTATTGATGATTTGTCCTTTGAAGATGGGCAAGGAGCCTACACATCGCTTAAGGCAGTCTTAGAGGGTGGACTTGAGACTAGGCCATCAAACGTAGTAATCTATGCCACATCTAACAGAAAACATTTAATCAGGGAGCAGTTTAGCGATAGGGCAGGTCTTATGTCATCTAATTCTAGTGATGAAGTAAGGGCTATAGATACAATGCAGGAAAAGCTATCCCTATCAGATAGGTTTGGTATTACAGTTACCTTTGCAACACCTGATCAAAAGCAATATTTAGAAATAGTAGAAGGACTTGCAAAAAGTAAAAATATAGTTATATCTAAGGAAGAGCTTTATAGAAAGGCGATACAATGGGAAATGTGGTACAATGCAAGGTCACCAAGGACAGCAACGCAGTTTATAGATTGGCTAGTAGCCCAAGAAGACTATAGGCCACAGCCAAACTGATAAACTATATAGAGACTAATAAGTGCAATGACCCCAACTAAAAAGACTAAAAAGATATAACGGAAAGTTCTATGGGGTCTTAGCATACATATAAAAATAACGACAGATACAGGTAGGACGAAATAAGCATTAAACCATAGCCTAAATTCAGGGTGAACCCACCAAGTACTTAATTTGCTTTGTAGAACATTCATTCCAAAAAAACCTGTAACAAGAGTGGGAATAATAAGTGCAGCACCGATAACTGTAATGGCATTAGTCCGTTTTTGAGAAGATTCATTAGCGATTAAAGTAGCATATTCATTAACCTCTTCAATCTCAGCATCAAGCATACTGATGTCATTGGAGATCTTCATCTGGGCTAGAAGTTTTTCGTAGAACTCAATACCCTGGTTATTTGCCGTTACTTCCCTAAAATATAAATGATTCATAAATAGTATGTGATACTCATATAAGCTTCTAATACTCATAACTAGCTTTACCTTAGGTAGTATAGCAATTCTAGAAACCTCATTGGAAAAATGGAGAACAGAGGCCCTTTGAACCATCGTTAGGCAAACTAGTTGATCATGGGTTTTATGGGCAGGGGACTTGGCAGCCCCTATACCCATGAAGGAGTATTTAGTAATGCCATATAAAACTTTATCATCAATCCACCGATCATAAGTATGCTCCTTAAGAAGTGATCCCATCATAGAGTCGTTCTTACAAGAAACACCCTTACCATCGGCAAATAAGTACCTATACCAAAATACATTATCTATATAATTATAAGTGTTATTGTAGTCCCTGGTGCATAATTGGCTGGTAAGATGGGGGTTAGTATACCAGCAAATAACAAACATACGATCATCGATAACAGGCTGAATGTAAACATCCCCCCTTTTGAGTTCTTTAGAAATTGTGCTAAACTTAGGGCCTAAAAGGGACATAATGGTTCTAGAAATTTGCACAGGGTACTTATCATATGGTTTATCAAAGTCCTCCTCAATAATCAAAGTATCATTTATTTTAAGAATTAACTTATTGGCCAGTAGTTTGCTTTTAGCCCTTTCTAAAGGTAAAAAAGGTGGATAAACACGGCGACCAAAATTATTTATTTTTAGGATATCTTCAGGTTCACTATATAAATTATTATCAAGGTGAAAGGATAAGATGCCAATACCAGTCTTATAAAGCCTAAGTTTAATATCCTTAATATCTAGTGTATACTGGTTATCATCAACCTCTATAATATATTTAGAAATGTCTTTTTCAATCTTCTTATACTTGAAGTTATAAACTACTTCATTTTTATCCTTAGTAGTATAAAGAGCATTTCTGACAGCTGGGAAAAAGTAAATATATTCGTTATAATGAATGGGTTCATTAGTCTGGAATATTTGCATTTCCCAGTCGTTAGAAAACACCTTTTTGATATATTCAATATTTGTCCTTGCAGTGAAACTCTTATCACCATACTTGCCCTTAAAAACTTGCCAGGTAAAAGGAAATAGGAAAATATGTTCACTGTATATTGTTTTACTAGGCATAAAAAGTTTTCCCCCTTAACATATAGTAGTCAAGATAGTTTGTGAACAACATAAAATTTTTATACGAGAAAATGATATTTAGAAAGGATATTTAAATGATTAAATTAAGTAAGGAAAGAAGAGATTTGTTGATATGGGAAATACAGAAATATTTCCTAAATGAAAGAGACGAGGATCTAGGGGATCTAGCCTCATCTCTTATATTGGACTTTTTTATTGAAAAACTGGGAGCTGAAATGTATAATAAAGGAATTCAAGATGCCCAAAGATATATGGAAGAGAAGGTTATGGACATGATTGAGCTAGAAAAGTACTAGAGAATTTCACTTAGTTCCTTAATTAAGCCTTCAAATACTTTCAGTGCCTGAGTAATAGGCTCAGGTGAGGACATATCTACTCCAGCAATTTTGAGTAAATCTAGTGGGTGCTTGGAACTGCCGCCCTTTAAAAACTCAGTATATTCTTTAACGGCGCTTTCACCTTCTTTTAAGATACGCTGTGAAATGGCAATAGCCGCTGAAAACCCAGTAGCATACTGATAAACATAAAATGGTGTATAGAAGTGAGGGATACGTGCCCATTCCATTTGTATTTCCTCATCGACTACAATGTTATCCCCGTGGTATTTTTTAACCAAGCTATAATACTCGTCGCTAATGCTTTGGGCAGTAAGGGCTATACCTTGCTGCTGTTTCTCATGCATTAACTTCTCGAATTCAGCAAACATGGTTTGCCTATAGACTGTGCCCCTGAATTGTTCCATAAAGTAGTTAATCAAGTATGCCTTTTCTTTTTTGTCTGTTACCTTATTTAAAAGATACTGCATAAGCAGTGCCTCATTAACAGTTGAAGCTACTTCAGCTACAAAAATAGTATAATCAGCGTATACATATGGCTGGTTAGTATTGGAGTAATGGGTATGAAGTGCATGACCCATCTCGTGGGCAAGGGTAAACATACTGTTAACATTATTGGAGTGATTTAAGAGCACATAAGGATGTGTGCCATAAGCTCCCCAAGAATAAGCTCCGCTACGCTTACCCTTATTTTCATATACATCAATCCAGCGATGATTCCTGCCTTTTTTAAGAAGGGAGATATATTCATCACCCATAGGTGCCAGTGCTTCTATAATAGTATCCCAGGCCTCCTCATAGGAAATCTCCATATGGATATCTTGTACAATAGGAGTATATAAATCATACATATGAAGCTCATCTAGGCCTAATAATTTTTTGCGAAGTGATACATAATCATGCATATGACTGAGGTTTTGATGAACAGAAGTAATTAAATTATCATATACAGATGTAGGCACATGGTTAGCAGAAAGTGCAGCAACCATAGGTGTTTCATAATTTCTCATTTTAGAAAAGAAGCCAAACTGTTTTATGTTAGCGGCAAAAGTAGCGGCTAGCATGTTTTTATTTGATCTATAAGTATCATAAACGCCCTTAAAGGCATCACGCCTAACTCTGGCATTGGTGCTTTCTAAAAACTGAATAAAGCGGCCATGTGTAATCTGTACCTTATCCCCATTCTCATCTTCAATAGTAGGGAATACTAAATCGGCATTATTAAACATAGCAAAAATAGTCTCAGGTGCCTGGGCAAGCTCCCCAACCTGTGCCAGGACCTGCTCCATCTTACTATCTAAAATATGGTCCTTATTTATAAGTAAATTATTAATATAATGCTTATATAACTGCAGATCCAGGTTAGAGTTTAAGAAAGCATCAAGATTTTCTTTGGAAATAGTTAGTATTTCTGAATCTATAAAAGAAGCTATGCTTGAAAACTCTACAAGAAGGTTTTCTGACATATCAGCAAAAGACTGGTAATGACTATTATCCCCGTCTTGGTGTAACTTCATATTAGCATATACGTAAAGTCTTTCAACCTCATAGGAAATTTCATCAGATAGCTTTAGGCACTGAAACAGCGTTTTAGCTCCTTCACTTAAAGTTCCTTTAAAAGTTTCAAGTTGAGAAAACATTTCTTTGCTTTTTTTAAGCTCAGTCTCCCAAAGATTATCAGACTCAAACAGGTCAGCAAGCTCCCATGTATTTTCTATAGCAACTTCTTCCCTCGTCAGCAGTGTTGATGTTTTATCTTGCATAATTAAAACCCCTTTCTTTTAGACATAGTATATCCGCTTTTGGGACGCTTAACAAACAATTACATAATTTTTAGGGAAAGCTATCTAAATATCCATATCAGATTTGAATGTAATATCATCATCTACAGTGATACCGGTCTTTACTACACTGGATGATATTTCCCAGTGTATAATAAAGGTTAAGATAAACCTAAGAATTACTATAGAAGCCAGTATGATTAGCTCATCTAAGGTTCTAATCATAAGGGTCTTAAGTATCTCGGCACCCATTTTAAATTCAAGTCCTAAAGCCAACGCCCTTGCAAATTCAAGCTTTATATTATCATCAGAAAAATTAAAAAGCCTTAGTGCGTACTTACCAAAAGCCTTTATTGCCCCGAAAGTAATGATAAATACACCCATACCCTCCATCATATGTACTATTACAGGAACAATTTTAGATAGAATTTCTTCTAACATACATAAAACCCCCATTCTTTTAAAACAATTTTATCAAAATTAGTATATAATAACAATAGGATAATAAATTAATGCTAAAGGAGTTACTAAAATGAAGCTAGAAAAAAACAGTGGGACTAAAACAGTGGAAGTCTTATTATTTGGAAAGAGTAAAAGAGGGATCCTTAGAATAATATTCGGAAGAACTGGTATTGTGCTTGCATTATTGATAGCGCAGATGCTGGTGCTAGTTAGTATCCTTCAATTCTTGCAGAGCTTGGTGCCATATGTGGTTAGTTCATTAGCTATATTTACAGTGCTTATGGTAATACATATCATTAACACAGACTATAATACAAGTGTTAAGATGACCTGGATTATTTTATTTATGGCCTTACCAGGATTTGGAGGATTTCTCTATATTTACATACAAGGGGATATAGGGCATAGGGCCCTAAAGAAAATACTACAAAATATAATGAAAGAATCGGAAGATGAGATAAAGCAGGAAGAAGATTTAATGGATAAGCTAGAAACATCAAATAAGGGGTTATATAATCTAGCAGCCTATACTAACAAGGTAGATGGTTTTCCCATTTATGAAAATTCATCTGCCAGGTATTTTACGGTTGGTGAAGACGTATTTGAGGAGATGCTAGCTCAGATGTCTAGGGCTAAGGAATTTATTTTTTTAGAATATTTTATAGTTGCAGAAGGA
>CAYUEJ010000027.1:0-4390 GCA_964442565.1 uncultured Candidatus Epulonipiscium sp. | reverse complement strand
AGGACAAATGTGGGGACAAATGCTGAAGATCCTGTCTGACAAGGTAAAAGAAGGTGTAGAAGTTAGGATGATGTATGATGGCACATGTGAATTTGCCTTATTGCCACATAGTTACCCAAGGAAGTTAAGAGCTTTAGGAATCAAGTGTACGGTATTTGCACCTATTAGGCCATTTATTTCAACCCATTATAACTATAGGGACCATAGAAAGATGTTAGTAATAGATGGACGAGTTGCCTTTACGGGGGGACTAAACTTGGCAGATGAGTACATTAATGAAAAAGAAGTATATGGACACTGGAAGGATACTGCTGTAATGATTGAGGGTGAGGCTGTAAACAGCTTTACATTGATGTTTTTACAAATGTGGAATATAAAAAAGAGAAATAGAACATATATAACTGATGCATATAGGGCTAAGCCATTAGAAGAAAAGACAATGGGATACATCCTGCCATTTGGTGACTCACCACTTGACAATGATAGGGTGGGGCAAATGATTTATATGGATATCATAAATAGGGCTAAAGACTATGTTCATATAATGACACCTTATTTAATTTTAGATGGAGAGATGATGACGGCACTTCAATTTGCAGCAAGAAGAGGTGTAGATGTAAAGATTTTAATGCCACATATACCTGATAAGAAGTTTGTTTTTGCCCAGTCTAGAAGCCACTATAGGGAGTTAATTAAATCAGGTGTCAAGATTTATGAGTATACCCCTGGGTTTATGCATGCAAAATCATTTGTAAGTGATGGCGTAAAAGCAGTTGTCGGCACCATTAACCTAGACTATAGAAGCCTATATCATCATTTTGAATGTGGTGTGTATATGGAAGATACGCCAGTTGTGCTAGATGTTGAAAGGGACTTTGAGGAGACATTGGAGTTATCTCAAAGGGTAACCCTTGAGGATATTAGGAATTATAATAAATTTATGACTATGATGGGTAAAGTATTAAAATTGATAGCACCACTTCTATAAATTATTGGTTCCATATAGTATATTCAACATACACACCTGACGGCGCAAAAATGTTGAATATACTACATGGAACCTTGCTAATGTGGGTGGATAGTGTATAGCGAACCTTGCTAGTGTGGATGGGGTAGCCTATAACTAACCTATGCTATATATAAGGTGGGAAAGTACTGATATAAATATGGAGGTTATTGATGGAATATAAGGTTATAGTAGATAATGGAATGAGGTATATTGTATTGCCGGAGCTGGCTGGGATGGGGCTAGGGCATTGTTTTACGACGGCGGATATGGATATGGGAATTAGGACAAACCCCAGTATGGAGGATGTTAGGGATAATTTTAGGATGATAAGTGAGGCTGTGGGGATAAATCCTAGAACTGTCTTTGGGGGTGTGCAGACCCATTCTAAGAATGTCGCCTGTATATATGATATAAATCAGGGTGAGGTAAATGTGTTTGGTAGATTTTTACAAGATACAGATGGCTTTGTTACTAATATGAAAGATGTGGCCCTGTTTACAACTTATGCGGATTGTACTCCGATTATATTGTTTGACCCTGTTAAGAAGGTTCATGCAAATGTACATTCAGGCTGGAGGGGGACACTTCAAAGGATAGGTAAAGAAGCAGTATATAAGATGGTCAGCGAATATAGCTGTAATGTAGATGATATTATAGCTGTTATAGGGCCTAGTATTGGCAAAGATGATTTTGAAGTAGAGTCAGATGTTAAGGAGCAATTTAGAAATGAATTTAGCTTTCATAATGAGATTATAAGAAGGAAAAATGATATAAAGTATCTAATTGATATACAGGAGACAAATAAAAGAATTTTAATAGAAAGTGGTATTAAAGAAAATAATATTAGCACTATTGATATATCGACTAAGTCAAGCCCCATGCTTCATTCATATAGGCGAGATGGTGCTAGGTATGGTCTTATGGGATGTATTACTGCTTTATGAGATAATAATAAAATGCTTGGTGCATTCTAAATTGCTAATTCTGCACCAAGCATTTTCCTTTTCCTAAATTTTAAATTGACGAATGTGTTCATCAAGCGTAATAGCCATCTGGGCCATATTATTGTTTTCTGAAGCCATTTCTTGTATATCCCCAGTTTGTTCTTCAGATGAAGCGGCAACCTCTTCACTTCCGGCAGCAGTTTGCTGGGCTAAGCTTGCTATGTTAGCTACAGCATCACCAACTTCGGTAGCACTATTATCAAGATTGTGGGCGGAGGATGTAACAGTCCTTATAGATGTAGAGATTGAAGTCATAGCAGTGTAGATTTCATCAAATGATTTGACCGTGTTTAATAAAGCGGCTTCTTGCTCTTCTATAGCTACATCAGTTACCTTAATCTCGCTGACAGAGTTATCGATAGTATGCTGTAATTCTCTAATAATTTGTGCGATTTGCTCGACAGAATTGCTAGACTGCTCTGCTAGATTTCTGATCTCTTGGGCTACTACAGCAAATCCCCGACCTGATTCCCCTGCCCTAGCAGCTTCAATAGTGGCATTTAAAGATAATAGATTAGTTTGGTCTGCAAAGCCACTTATAACTTCTAAAATTTGGCCTATTTCTAATGATTTTTGTGACAACTCGCTAATAGCATTATTCAGATTTTTACCTGCTATTTTATTTTTATTCATTGTTTCTTGTTGAGTAGCAATATATTGTTTACTATTAGATAGTTTATCATGGGCAGAACTAGCAAGTTCATTTGAATCATACATTTCATTTTTAATATTATTAATTTCTCCAATAATTTGTTCTACCCTACTATTAACAAGGTCAGCAGATATAGACTGTTCCGTAGCACCATGTGCAATTTCAGAAATAGCAATAGCAACTTGTTCAGAACTTGTACTAAATTCATTTGAAGATATTTTTATACTCTCAGATGAAGTAGCAATTAAGCCACTAAGCTCTGCTATTTTTGAAATTAATGCGTGAATCTTACTAATCATAGAATTCATAGCATTTGACATCTTACCTATCTCATCTTTGGTGTGTATATCACTTGAAACAGTGAAATCTCCTGATTCTACCTGATTTAAAACATTAATAAAATTTATAATTGGCTTTGAAATAGCCAGTGAAAAATAGGCGGATATTGCTGAGGCTAATGCAATTGCAATTACTGAAAAGATAGCAAAGACGGCAAGGGTAATCTTTAGCTGTGTGTTTTGAACTTGTTTTTGTATGGCAACCTCATTGTCGATATCATCTATATAATTACCAGTCCCAATAATCCAGTCAAAAGGCTCATAATACATGGAAAAAGCCCTTTTAGGAAGAGGTTCTGTTTCACCACTTTTGGGAAACCAGTATTCGGAGTAGCCCCCACCCTCCTGCATACCATGATTAATAATATCTTTCATATAGTAATTACCTCTTAAATCTTGAGAATCCATTCTATTTGTTCCCTCTGTATCACCGCCTAATAGGACAACATTTAATCCATCACTTGTATCAGCCCAGAAATAACCATCCCCACCATATTCCATGCTACGTATTAGGTCAGCAGCAATTTCCTTGGCTAGTTGTTCGGTCATCTCCCCTTTTTTATATTTATCTCCAATCTCTTCTAGCATGGTCATAACAGTTTGAACTTCATTTTCTATCTTGATATCAAAGCCCTCTCTTAATTGTTCCTCAAGATTTGCTAGGTTATAGGCATTCATCTTATTGATTGAGTATATAGATGACCCACCAATAAGTAAAAGTAATATGAGATTACCCACTATAGCAATTGAGACTATCTTTGTGCTAATTTTTTTCATAATCCTTCCCCCCTTCTGTACAAGGATTGTACAAAAATATTATTAAAGTATAGTTGTTTTGTACTTATATAGTATCATAATAATGTGGTAAAATAAAGGGGGTATAACTTAGAGAAGGAAAAGAGGATAAGATGAAAAAAAATTTTGGTAATATAGGAATAAGTAGTGAGCTGCAAGCCGTAATAAAGAAGGAAGGTATAATAACACCTACCCCCATTCAGGAGTTAACAATACCCAAGATAATGGCAGGGAAAGATATTTCAGCAAGGGCGCAAACAGGAACAGGTAAGACCCTGGCTTTTATGCTTCCCATATTTGAAAAGATAGATTTAAATAAAGGATATACCCAGGCCCTTATAATAACCCCCACTAGGGAACTTGCAATTCAGATAACAGAGGAGGCTAGAAAGCTGGCAAAATATAAAAACCTGGGGATATTAGCAGTGTACGGTGGGCAAGACGTAAGGAAACAAAAGAATAAACTAAAAAATGGGGTAGAACTAATGATAGCAACCCCGGGTAGGCTATTAGATCATATTGAAGTAGGAACTACAGACTTATCTAAAATAGAGACGCTTGTAATAGACGAAGCTGATGAGATTATTAACAT
>CAYUEJ010000026.1:10126-12160 GCA_964442565.1 uncultured Candidatus Epulonipiscium sp. | reverse complement strand
ATCCAGGGATATTATGAATGATATTAACGGATCGTTTGTGCCAAAAAATCCGATAACTAGGGGGGATTTAGCTTTTTATTTAAAAAATATGAGCGGGCAAAACTATGAAGCACCAGGTAGTAATTTTAAGGATGTTCCAAAGAGTCATCAGTATTCAAAATCAATAGATTGGGCGTATTCAACTGGACTAATTAAGGGGTATGAGGACGGGACCTTCAGGCCAGATAAGATTATAACCCGCCAGGAGTTAGCTGTCATGTTGAACCGGTACACACAGATTATAGCTAAATCTTATATGCCAATAATTAATGAAAAGATATACTTTAAAGACGAAAAAAATATAGGTGGGTTTGCAAAGGACTCTGTTTCATATTTGCAAAAAGCTGGTGTTATTGGCGGAAGGGATAATGGTAAGTTTGACCCCTTAGCTAATGTCACAAGGGCAGAATGTGCAAAGATGATAACAACATTGGTAGATGGGGTAATGTATGGTAGGGTTACCATTACCCCAACAGATTAACTAAGAAAGGTATGATACTTATGGGAAATAAGATTTCAAAAGGAAGAAAGATAACATACTACGCGGGGTTAGGATTAATTATAATAGGTGGGCTATTGTTTTTTTCATCTTTTCTTACACCTTTTATAGGCTTTAATGAATCAGCCTTTGATATGGGAATGCCAAGTATGATGAAAAATGCACCGATAGGAATGTTTTGTATGATTGTGGGTGGTGTTTTGATGAACATAGGTGCTAGTGGAGCAGCAGGGTCTGGGCTTATATTAGACCCTGATAAGGCCAGAGAAGACTTAAAGCCCCATAATACAGCTAAGGGTAAAATGATTAATGATGTGGCTAGTCAGGTGGATGTCCTAAGGGATGTAGGGAACAATATAGCTGGTAAAGAGCCTTCGCAACTCATTAAAATTAGATGCAGAAAATGTGAGACACTTAATGATGAAGATGCGGTGTTTTGTAAGGCTTGTGGGGATAAGGTATAGAAGGAAGAATTATATTTCATAACAGATATACTACTTATATATTACTCGGCAACGAATAAACAATTGACGGAAGAAGGCATATTAAGAAAAATCAGGGAGTTAGAAGGAAAGGGTGAGAAGATCATGACAATCTTGCAGGAAAGGGAAATTAAGGGAATAGAAAAAGGAATAGAAAAAGGCAAGCTTGAATCCGCAAGAAGATTTTTATCCATGAACCTAACAGTAGAGCAAGTTGCACAAGGGACGGACCTTAGTATAGAAGACGTGAGGAAACTAAAAGAAGAAATAGATGGGGCTTAATTCAAAAGCCCTTTTAAGGATAAATCATACACGTAGGTACAGGACCTAGGTGTATTTTTGTTTTCAAAAAGTTTATTCAAGGAGAGATATTTAAGTGTTGACAACTTTGCTTGTCATATGTATAATTCAATTATGACAAGTAAGGTTGTCACTAGACAAGGAGGTGGATTATGCCATTACACAATTGTGTGAAGGTATATCGAGAGAAGAAAGGGATTAGCCAGACTGAACTTGGCAAGTTATGCGGTGTATCTAGGCAGACCATTAGTAGCATTGAGCGCGGAGATTATCATCCATCAGTTGTATTGGCGCTGCGTATTGTGCAGGTTTTTGATAAGAGTGTTGAAGATTTGTTTATTTGGGAGGAGGAGTAAGCATGAAGGATTATAAGTGGGGAAAGGGATTTATCATATTAATTTTATTTGCTTCAATTGGGGGTATAGCGGGATTTATCATTGCTATTGCAGAAGAAAGGCTTGCCTATACTGGTGGTGTAGCAGCTATTAAGGCCACGTTAAGTAAATTCACACCCAATCTTTTTGTAGTTGCATTAGTGTGCGGGATTATTGGTATAGTTGGGTGTATATATTTTAATAAGTTACTAAAGAAAGATAGCTATAGTAATGAGGAAGGTTCATTATATGAACGTTATGAGGATACAATGGGCATTGTGATGGTTTTTTCCACGGTGTGTGCAATCATTAACTTTACAGCCTTTGGAATGAATTTATC
>CAYUEJ010000026.1:0-10116 GCA_964442565.1 uncultured Candidatus Epulonipiscium sp. | reverse complement strand
TGCGGTAACACTTTATGTTAGAGATAAACAAGTTACTTCTAAAACGGTTGATAGTTATTATAATCAATATGATACGTGGCGTACTTTAGAGTTTACGAATAATAAATTACATTTGAAAGGTGTATCATATTCATATGGAATGAATTTATCAAATAATCTAGCATCTAGATACCTAGTATTGTTTATAATCAATGCTATCCTTTCCTATATGGGGGAAGTAGGAAGTATTTCACTCCTTAAGAAAGTAAGACCTGAGCTTGATGCAGATCCAACGGAGCTAGGTTTCAAGAAAGAGTATTTTGATAGACTAGATGAATTTGAAAAAGAAAAAGTGGGTAGAACAAGTTACAAAACTATCAGCGCCATGACCATATCATACATAATAGTATTTATGATTTGTTGGGGACTCATTATAATATTTGAGGTTAGTCCAATTATTTGTTTGCCAGTAGGGATACTTTGGTTTATACAAACGGTAATGTACACTTGTTATGCAAGTAAGGAAAAATAAGTTAATATGTGGGTGATAAGTAACTTTAATGTCTACTTATCACCTTTTTCTATATTATTAAAGCCTGAAAATTATGATATAATAGGGGAGTAGTTATGAAAATATGACAAATTATTTTGTAAAAAACAGGGGGATGATAAAATGTTTTTCAATAAGAACAAGATAAAAGATGAGGGTAATAATGTAAGCCAGATAGCAATTAAGGATGAGCCCAATACTAATAAGTGCTACAAGGATACTGACAAGTTTATTAGTTCTGTAAGATCATCGCTTAACGATATCGCTAAGCAACACAGCACGGTTAATAGCCAGCATGATATACTGGGTGATTATACCAAGGATGTTCAAAATCGTATGAACTTAATATCCGATTTAACTGCTAAGACCAATAAGTCAACTGTAGATTTATCCGATGAAGGGGATAAACTTCTTAAGATTACAACAGATACAGTGACATCCTCACAAGAAGGCAGGACTTCGATTGAAAATCTAGTAGAAATCATTAAAATATTAGATAATGAAAACGCCAACAATAGTAAGATGATTAATGAGCTTGCAGAAAAATTTACTAAAGTTACCGAGGTAGTTGGGCTTATTAATGATATTGCATCACAAACAAATCTACTAGCCCTAAATGCATCCATTGAGGCTGCTAGGGCAGGGGAACAAGGTAGGGGCTTTGCCGTTGTTGCTGAAGAGGTAAAAAAACTAGCAACACAAACCGAAGAAAGTACTAAAGACATTGCAGAATTAATAAGTAGTATTTCCGTAGAAACTGAAAATGTTAAAAACAACTCTGAAAGATCAGTTGAGGTGATAAAAAGGGGGGTAAGCACCTCAGCGGAGGCTATAGATAAAATTGAACTTAGTCTAACGGCCGTTTCAGAGGTTGATGTGGAAGTTAAAAAGGTAATAAAAATCTTAGAGCATCAAAAATCCAGTATTTCAAGTATGTTAAGTGAGATTAATGATGTAGATAAGGTGCTACATGAGACTGCAAAGGCGATAACTAGCCATATAGATGATGCTGATGTAGTTGATAAATATCTTGAGGCTACAAATCAGAGTATAAATAAATTTGAAGGCGAATATAGGAATTAAATACCTAACATCTCTTGCATATAGGAAGTATAAGTGATATAATTGTGATATCAAAAGAATATCAAATCAATATATTATTTAATGAGGTGAGGGTATGGAAGAGAAAGTATTAAAGGGAAAAGCAGGAATGCCAATGTTATTTTCACTAATCCTAATGTATGCGGCATTTATTGGGCTTGTGATTTATGGGGGAATCTTAATTGAGAATTATGTGTCACTAGGGGGATTGCCTTTAGCTATCGGAATCATAGGTATTGTTATTGGGTGGATTCCATTTTTAGGACTGAAAGTAATAAGGCCCCAAGAAGCATTAGTCTTAACACTTTTTGGTAAGTATATGGGAACACTTAGGGAACCAGGATTTTATTTTGTTAATCCATTTTCAATATCAGTTAACCCAGCAGCCAACACTAGACTTGGCCAAAGTGGAGATGTTGATAGTAACTCATCCCTAACTTTGAGTATGTCTACGGCCAATAAAACTGGCTATAGTGTAAATACTAATATTAGCAAAAAGATTTCACTAAAGATTATGACTCTTAATAATAGTAGGCAGAAGGTTAACGATGTGCTAGGCAACCCAGTTGAAATTGGTATTGCAGTTATGTGGAAGGTTGTAGATACATCTAAGGCAGCCTTTAATGTGGATAATTATAAGGAATACCTTTCACTCCAATGTGATAGCGCCGTAAGGGACATTGTAAGGATTTATCCCTATGACGTAGCTAAGGGAATAGATACAACAGGAGATGGTGAGCCAGATGAAGGAAGCCTTCGTGGATCTAGTGCCTTGGTTGCAAAACGCATTCGTGAGGAAATTCAGCAGAAGGTAGAAGAAGCAGGACTTGAAATTATTGATGCCCGTATAACCTATCTTGCATACGCACCTGAGATTGCTGCAGCTATGCTTCAAAGACAACAAGCCAGTGCGGTAATTGACGCCCGTAAGATGATTGTTGATGGAGCGGTAGGTATGGTTGAGATGGCACTAGAAAAACTAGGCGAAAAGGATATAGTAGAATTAGATGAGGAGCGTAAAGCCGCTATGGTATCAAACTTGCTAGTTGTTTTATGTGGCAACAAAGATGCCCAGCCTATTCTAAATAGTGGTAGCCTATACTGATATGAGTGAAAAAAGAAAGCAAGTACCACTTCGCATTTCTGCGAAGTTATATGAAGATATCGCAGCGTGGGCAGAGGATGATTTTAGGTCAATCAACGGGCAGATTGAATATCTTTTAACTGAATGTGTAAAAAAACGAAAAAAGACGGAAGACAAATCCCCTATTTAATTTATAAATAGGGGATTTGTTGGCATTTGGAAAGAAAAATTGATATAATTAGTGTTAAGTGCATAATAAAAATAAAATACAGGAGGATAAGAATGACTGAAGTAGATAGTAATAAGGTAATTTACACATTTAAAAATGAGATGGAGCCAGTTGCAACAGTTAAAAGTGGCGAAATATTTAAGGTAATTACTAACGATTGTTTTTATAAGCAAATTACTAAAGAGGAGCAGACGATAGAAGTTCTGGATTTTGAACGAGTAAATCCTGCAACAGGGCCAATATATATCGAAGATGCAGAGCCAGGCGATTTGCTAAAAATCAGTATAATAGATATACAGGTTGAGGGTAAAGGCGTAGCTATGACTATTCCAGAGGGGGGAGCCCTGGGAAAAGAAGAATTTGCAGCTTCTACTAAAATAGCAGAGGTTAAAGATGGTTATGTGCATATCTATGGACTCAAGGTTGAGGTAGATCCGATGATAGGTGTTATAGGGGTGGCGCCATCGAAAGAAAGTGGCGAATGGGGTACGGAAACACCATGGAAGCATGGTGGTAATATGGATACAACAGAAATTAGAAAAGGGAATGTACTATACCTATCAGTTAACCAAAGAGGTGGCCTTCTTGCATTAGGGGATCTGCATGCCATTATGGGAGATGGTGAGATATGTATGACTGGACTTGAAATCAACGGCAACGTCACCCTTAAAGTAGATGTTATAAAAAATAAGCATATCACATGGCCACTACTAGAATCAGAAACAGAAACTATGGTTATAGCATCAGGTGATAACGTTGATCATGCAATAGAAAATGGTTCTAAAGAAGTCGTGAGCTACCTGAGCAAATGTTTAGAGTTAAAATTTGAAGAAGCCTATATTTTAGCTAGTTTAGTATCAAACATTAAAATATCCCAAGTAGTAAATGCTAAGAAAACCATTAGAATGTCGATACCTAAGACGGTTCTAAGCACCCATGAGATAATTAATTCAAATAGCTAAATATCCGCGTATTATTTTATTAATAATAAAATGTTCATAATGGAATATTATAATGGTTAAAATCAAGTGAATTAATACAAGTCGAAGCAAAACCCTGCAAGCTCCAGAATTTTGAAACTTGCAGAATAAGCTAATAGTTGGGTACCTGGTACCCAACTATTAGCTTATTCTCTATCAATAATACTAATGTACTCCTTCATAATGATACGCATTTTAATTAAATCGTCTATAGGGAATTTTTTCATTAACTCTCTATTGGTTTTAATGATTGATTGTATATCGTATTTTTTATGGGCAAGATCAAATTCTCTACCTTTATCTGTAATATAAAGATTGTAATACTTTCTATTTTCTTCATTTACTTCTTTGTAGATTAGATCAAACTCTTCTAATTTTTTAAGGGATTGAGAAATAAAAGCAGATGTTTTATCCCATTTTTTAGCTAGTATGTTTGCGGTGATACCTGGTGTATTAGAGATGTCAGTTACAAGGTGGGCTTCTAACATAGAGAGAGTTATATCAGTGCCATAATCCCTAGATTTGTATATACTCCTATGGTAATTAACTACAAAGTCATATACGTAATCATTAAATTTATTTAAAGCCGTATATAGTGTTTCTAATTCGTTCTCATCGAACTTATCAAGATTATTTAAATCTATATCCTTAAAAAGACTTTTATCTATCACGAGTTTACCTCCGAATCTATTAAATGTTATAGCATTTTTTTAGGGAAATTTTAAGCCTATCTAGATTTTCTTGTAGTTTGTGTCTTGGTAGGCCTACATTAATTCTTATAAAATTCCTTCCACCTTTACCAAAAAACAATCCATTTGTTGTAAAGAACTCAGCTTCTATATCTAAAAAGCTTAAGAATTCTTCGTGTTCCACATTTAGATTTTCGAAATTAACCCATGCAGTAAAGCTAGCTTCGGGATTCATAACTTTGAATATATCCCCGTAGCTTCCAAAGAATTCTTTTACCATATTGAAGTTTTCATCTAAAACTAATCTTACTTCCTCTAACCAATCTAATCCTTCACTATAAGCAGCTTTGGTTGCAGCAAATCCCAATATGTTAGCCCTTTCAATTCCTATGGAGTCATAGTTTGCGATAAACTTAGTACGAATTTCTTCATTTTGAATAAAGATATTGGAGCATTGAAGGCCTGCTATATTAAAGGTTTTTGAAGCAGCAGTACAAATAATACTTCTTTGACCAATTGTATCATTAATTCCTCCTAATACATGGTGCTTGTGTCCATTAAACAAAATATCAGAATGTATCTCATCAGATACGATTATAAGATCATTCTTTTCCACAATGTCAGCAATCCTTAATAAATCCTCTTTACTCCAAACAATTCCGCCTGGGTTATGAGGGCTGCAAAATAAAATTAAATTTGTCTTTGAATCTAAAGCTAGCTCTTCTAATAAATCAAAATCTAGCTCATACCTATTGTTTTCATATTTTAAAGGACATTCGATTACATTTCTACCTTGGTTTGCCACTACATCGTAGAAAGGCTTATAAACAGGAGTGAAGATAATAACATTGTCTCCCTTTTCTGTAAAAGTAGTAACGGAATTTGCAAGGGCAGAAACGATACCTGGTGTTGTGAAAATCCATTCCTTCTTAGCGTCATATCCATGATATTCCTTAAAGAAAGTTACAACAGAATCCAAGTAGGAATCTAGTGGCCTTGAGTAGCCTAGTGTTTGTGTATTAACATAGTCACAAATAGCTTTATTAATAACAGGTGGAGTCAAAAAGTCCATATCAGCAACAGACATAGGAACAACATCCTTACTAACCTTAGGATTTCTGTTGTACATGTCAATCCACTTACTTGAACCTGTTTCAATTCTATTTAAATAAGTTTTAAAATCATACTTCATTATTTTTCTCCTTTGCGATTTCATATATTAAGTTTCTCTGGCTCTTTGTCCATCCTAGCAGTCCACCAGTATGGATAAAAACAATGTTTTCGCCCTTAACATTACCAAGCTCAATTTCATTTATTAAACCTCTAAATGCCTTGCCAGTATAACATGGGTCAAAAACAACCCCTTCACTTCTTGCAATATCATAATAAAATTCTAGTTCTTCTCTAGTAGCCATCCCATAACCTTCGCCCACATATAAATCATTAATTTCGATAGAATCATAAGAACTAATATTACCATCAATCTTATCTAAGATATTAATAACAACATTCTTAAAGTGTTCGCTAGGGTCACTAACTGAAAAACCCAGAATTCTTTTATCATTTTTGCTTAGATAGTTACCATACCATAATCCGCCGTAGGTTCCGCCAGATCCTACAGGTATTGATATTACATCAAAGCTTATACCTAAATCTTTTTCCTGGTCTAAAATTTCATTATAGGCATTTATATAGCCATAGGTACCAATGGGGTTTGAAGCACCCATTGGTATTATATATGGCTTTTTGCCACTAAACTCTAGTTTATTAAAGAGCTTTTGCATTTCATCATCAATATCAGTATCCTCGTTAATATAATGAATATTAGCACCTAGAATATAATCTAAGAACAAATTACCTTCTATATCACCAGGCTCTCCCTTTAGGAGAAGGTGACAATCTAGCCCAAGTTTTGCACAGACAGCTGCTGTTGCTCTACAGTGGTTAGATTGCAGGGCGCCCCTAGTAATAATTGTATCACAACCACCGTCTAATGCCTCAGCCATAGCATATTCTAATTTTCTTACCTTATTACCTGAGACTTCTGTTCCAGTGAAATCATCTCTTTTTAAGAATATATTTTTCTTGTATTTCTTACTTAGATTCTCAAGTTTTACAATCTGAGTTGGTGAATTAGACAAGTTCATTTTTTGCATTAATAAGCCAGTCCTTTCCTTCGACTATTCTAGTAACCATCATTGATGCAATGGTATCACCTGATGAATTAAGCATTGTAGCAGCCGGATCAACTAAGAATCCTATGGTTGCTATAATTGGGAATGCCTCTGGTGGGAAGCTAAATAAAGATACAATTAACATCTCTCCAACCAATCCACCACCAGGGGCACCTGATAAGACAAAGGCTGCTAAAATTGAAACAGTTATTGCCATTGCATATGTTCCTACGCCGTGGAAGGGCAAGTTAAAGATACCAAATAAGAAGCTGATTTTAACTATAGAAGAAATTACTGAGCCATCCATATGCATAGTTGCGCCCATTGGTAAAACGATATTACTAATATCTTCAGGAACACCAATTTTATCACAGGCTTCCTTATTAACAGGTAGTGTAGCCATAGAGCTTTGAGTAGCAAAAGCAGTTACAGCAGGATTCATAATATGTTTACCCATTCTCTTAACCCCGAGTTTGCCACCTGCAAAATAGGCATAAGCAGGGAACATAGTGAATGAATATAAAAATACTAGGGGGTAGTATATAATCAATACCCTAGCATAGTCCCTTACAAGTTCTGGACCTAGGTCTCCAATAAGATTAGCAAAGTATGCCCCTAAACCAATTGGTGCAAACATCATAATGTAACTAACAATTTTCATAATAATATCATTGAGGTTGACAAAGAACTTACCAACGGGGCTTGCCTCACCACCACATACAGACATTGCAAGTCCAAATAAGATAGCAAATACAATTAGTGGCAACATGTGGCTCTTATTTAATAGATCACCAAAGTTACTTACTGTTAATGAACTAACCAATAACTCTGCTCCGGTTTTAGCTTCTTGCATCTCGCCTACTTGTTCAGCCACAATACTTGTTCCAGCAGCAGGTGGGAAAATATTGACGGTTATAAGTACAAAGGCAGCTGCAATTAAACCAGTAATGATAAACACAGAAACTGTTGAACCTAAGATCTTACCCAAACGCTTCATATCAACCATACTACCAACTGCACTTGTAATGGAAACAAATACCATTGGTACTACAATAGTGAACATGAGGTTAAGAAAGATGTCACCTAAAGGCTTTAAGGCTGTAGCCTTTTCCCCAAAAACAATTCCTATTAAAGAACCAATGATGATACCGCCTAGCAATATTAATGGGAAATACTTGTCAAAAAAACTCTTATCCTTCTTCTTAGCCATAATAGCACCTCCAAAAATGTTAGTTAAGTTGTTTAACTGTTAATCTCATTATATGTGGTTGTTATGCATTAGTCAAGACCTAAAATGAAATTATTTTTGTACATTGTATACAAACTATGAATGAATAAGCTTAATTGGCTTTTTGGGGGAATTTAATATATAATTATCAATAAGAATAGCTATGAGAGGGATAGTGTATGAATAAGAAGAATAATAAGATTTTATCAATAAGCACAGTAATTATAATTTTAATGATGTGGCTTGCTTTTACATCTTTGAATTTAGTGGATCCCAAATTAGTGCCACATCCGGTAGACGTGGTGAAGGCCTTTGTAGAAATTATGAGAAATGGATACAGGAACTATACATTATTAGAGCATTTGTTTGCTAGCCTAGGAAGGCTATTAGTTGCACTTATTGCTGCTATATTGATAGGAGTGCCCCTGGGACTTTACAGTGGATATAACGAAAAGGTTAAGGCTATATTAGACCCTATAATTGAATTTTATAGGCCCTTGCCACCATTAGCCTACTATACAATTTTAATTTTATGGCTAGGAATTGATAATGCATCAAAGATAGTGCTTTTATTTTTAGCAAGTTTTGCCCCGATTTATATTGCCTGCGTATCTGCAGTAACAAAGGTAAAAGAAGATTACATAAAAAGCGCCTATGTCGTTGGAGCTAATAAAAAGCAAGTGTTTTTTCATGTCATATTCCCGGCATGTTTGCCAGATGTTTTTATAGGGCTTAGGACAGGCCTTGGGGTTGCCTATACAACTTTAGTATCTTCAGAAATGGTAGCAGCCAAATCAGGAATAGGATGGATGGTGCTGGACGCAAGTAGGTATTTAAGAAGTGATATTATATTTTTAGGAATTATAATTATGGGTATAACCGGAATATTATTAGATAAGGCTATACAAATTATTGAGTTTAGGCTAGTTCCGTGGAAAGGCAAAAGCTAGCTAAAGTAGAAAAGAGGCATCTGTGTGGATAATAATTTATTAGAAATAAAAGATGTGGGGTTAATCTATCCTAATGACAAAGAGGATTTAAGTGTTTTAGATAACATCAATATAAATATTAAAGAAGGCGAGTTTGTATGCCTTTTGGGTCCGTCAGGTTGTGGAAAAAGCACCTTGCTTAATATAATTGCAGGTTTTGTTAAACCAACAAATGGAATAGCTAAACTAGGAGCAGATACTATAGAAGGGCCTGATTCTAATAGGGGTGTTGTCTTCCAAGATTCGGTTTTATACCCATGGCTAAATATATATGATAACGTATCATTTGGGATAAGAATGAGAAAGTTCCCTAAAGATCAAGTTGAAACTTTAACAAAGGAATACCTAGGACTTGTAGGCTTAGAGGAGTTTTGGGACCATAAGCCATATGAACTCTCAGGGGGAATGAGGCAAAGAGCATGTCTTGCAAGGATTCTAATAGGTAATCCTAGAATTATACTAATGGATGAGCCTTTTGGGGCACTAGACTCACTGACAAGGGATAATATGCAGGATTTAACAAGGCAGATATGGGCCAAAACTAAAAATACAGTATTTTTAATAACCCATGATATTGATGAAGCGCTTCTTTTAGGCACTAGGGTTATAGTAATGTCCCCAAGGCCTGGTAGGATTGTTAAAGAGTTTGACTTAGACTTTACATCCGAGATACTAGAAGGAAATTATAAAGATATAAGATATTCAAAAAATTATGATGATATTAGACGGGAAATATTTGATACTATTAAAGAGAATAAAGGAATTTAAAACAAAAAACGCACCAAGCTCATATAGCTTGGTGCGTTTTTTGCTTAATAACAACCTATATATAACATTAGAAATGATATAAGTTGTGCAAAGTCACGGAAAAGGCTTGCAAATCATTTTAGGTATGCTATAATAGAGCTAGTTAAACGTTTACCCAACTAAGATAAGGGACGGGATAAGATGACTATTAAAGATATTGCAAACTTAGCAGGTGTTTCAATTGCTACAGTATCAAAAGTTATAAATGGTAAAGATCAAAATATAAGTGATAAAACTAGGAACAAGGTTTTAGAAATCGTAGAACGTGAGGGATATATACCTAATGGTGTAGCCAAAAGCCTAAAG
>CAYUEJ010000025.1:0-12240 GCA_964442565.1 uncultured Candidatus Epulonipiscium sp. | reverse complement strand
ATCATGGTATGACCCATTTATTTTTGCAGAGTTTCTGCCTGTAACAATTAGTGCCTTCCTGCCAATACCCACAAGTACGCCTTTATTTTTGAAGATAGAATTCACACCAAAATACATCTGGGTTGGCATTAAATAATTAAATTCCATTGTTTGTCCTCCTTATGACTTTACCCCTATTATACCCTAGGTTAGCCCTTAAAGACAAACTGCATGTTAAATACCGTATCACGTCCTGGGTCACAATAAGTATTTCTATTTTTAGTCTTTATATGCTATAATTGTACCTATATCTTATGTGTGATAGACTAGCTGGAATGACTATAATATACTAGGAGGTAGCATATTTATGAAACATAGAATCGTTATTGTTGATGACTCACCTTTTTCCATCGCAATAATCCAGGAAATACTTGAAGATAATGGCTTTGATGTAGTCGGTCACGCCGGCTCTTTGGATGAGGTAAAGAAGGTTGTATCCGAGCAAAAACCCACCCTTGTGACTATGGATATGACATTACCAGGGACAGATGGATTTGAATGTACACGGGCTATACATAAGATTAATAAGGATATTAAGGTGATTATGGTAAGCTCAATGATGGATGATGAAATCGTAGCTGAGGCAAAGAAAAACAAGATATCTGCCTATGTTCAAAAGCCTGTAGAGTCTGATGATTTAATTGCTGCAATTAAAGGTGTCATGAACTCTGATGAATTATATAAATTCCTTGAAAATGAATATGGCACAGTATTTAAAGAAAGCCTACTAGACTGTATAAATAGAATGACCAAAACTCTTGTTACTTACACCAGCGAGTACCCCCAAGATAAGGATCTTGAATCTAAGGGTATTACAATTATTGTTGGGATAATTGGCAAATTCTCAGGTAGGATGCTAATTGATTTATCCTCCCAAACTGCTAATAATTTAATAAGTGCAATTTTAAGAAAATCACCTAAAGATAATAATGAGATAGCCTTAGCACTAGCAGAGTTTGCGAACATCATCTCTGGGAATGCATCATCGATGCTTAATCAGAGCAATAGAGCCCTAAGCCTACGTGTTGCACCACCATCAATACTACATGGGGATGAGGTCATTATATCACCACCAGATTTTAATACACTAACAGCGATAGCTAACACAGAATTTGGCGAAATACTCCTTAATGTTGGATTTAAAAGGGGTGAAATAAATTGGATGTAAATAATATTAACCCTTTTATAGAATCATTTATGTCTGTTATGCCACAATTAGGCTTTTCAGAAATAAAGAAAGGTAACTTAAGTGTTAAAAAACAAGAATTAATTAACACTGGTGTGGTTATGTTAGTGGGTATAGTCGGTCACTTTAAGGGCAACGTCGTCTACTCACTTGATATAGAGTCCGCTAAAAAGATGGCCTCTGTAATGATGATGGGAATGCCTGTAGAAGACTTTGGGGAAATGGAAAAAAGCGCCCTATCAGAGCTTTCAAATATGTTAACTGCAAGTGCTGCTACTTTTTTCTCTAATCAAGGCGTTACGATTGATATATCAACCCCAACCTTGTTACAAGGGGAAAATGTAACCTTAAAAATAGGTAATGGGCAAATATTATGCATTGAGCTTTTTGCAGATGATATACCTATCGATATTAACATAGCTTTTGATAACTAAACATAAGTGGCAGAGAAGTCCTTTTTGGTGTAGGCAACTCACGTTGAAAAACCCCAAAAAGGACTTCTCTGCCACACTATTATCAATACGTAAAAGCTTCAAAATAGGGTAAGCTATTTATAATAAGTGTTATTGTAAAGGAGAAATCCACATGAAAAGCTTTAGTAATCCTGTTAAACTTATACTAATCATTTTCTTAGTTTTTGCATCCATAGGTTTTTTTTTCTTTTTCCACTCTAGCAAAAAAGATAATTTATCACTTAATAAGCCTGACTTAACTATCTATACACCACTCAGTAAAACTCTATATCAGCCCATCATAAAGGAGTTCCAAGAACGTAATGATGTTTATATTGATGTGCATACTGAAAATATAGACACTATAATAAATAGCTTAAGGAATTCTTCATTTGATGGTGATCTTATACTCGGCATACATAATGGATTAGCCAAAGAAAACAGCACACTTTTTTTAAACCATGAGACCTTAAATTCTATACCCTTTGTTATTGCTTTTAACAATCACCTTTTAACTTCTTATGAGAAGATTGAAAGCTATGATAGCCTAATAAGCCCTATTTATAAGGATAAGATTGGTTTTGTTGATCCTAATCTATCATCAATCTATAATGAAATTCTTGGCATTATGTCACAAAGTTCTAATAACCCTGAGCTATTTAAAAAGCTTTTTATTTCTAACGTTAAGGATAACTATATGCAATCTACTGAGGAAATTAATCAGGCTCTTAAAAATGGGACAATTTCAATAGCTATAACTAGTGAGCAGTCGGCAAGCTTATTATCCCAGCAAATTTCAAATATAAGTTTTTTAAATAAAGATGACTGTATTGTTAATTTTGATATAGCACAACCTAAGAATACAGATAAATTACAGCTCTCTTCTACTTTTTTTGAATTTGTTAAAAGTGCTGATGTAAAGCGTTTTATGTCCTCTTATTTAAATAATAATATAGGTGGTATTACATATGGACTTGATTAAAAAAACTTCATTTAAACAAAATATCTTTATTAGCTTAATAAGTGTTTCTTTAATCCCCCTTATTATTTGCAGTTTCTTTTTAGTAAAGGTTTATAGTATTACAACTAAATATCAGACTGAAAAAGACTCTGCCTCTCAGGTTGAAATGCTTACCAATAAACTAACCAATTTATTTGAAGCACAAATAAATGCAAGTAAATCTTTATTGGAAGATGATTTATTATCCACAGTCCTTATTGATAGCAAGTTCTCTGACTACTCAAAAGATCTTTATTATAATCTTTACAACTTGCAAGTATCTATGCAAACTCAAGGTAGTTTTGCAATATATGATATAGGTGGTTCCCTAAGATTCTCTACCAATAGTATAGGTGAAATTCAAACATACCCCATATATTGGGGGATTATTAATAAGATACGCGCTAGCAATGATATTGAATTTTATGCTGTGGATCAGATACTAAATTCAAATTCACAGGTATCTAAAACTATTATTCAAACTGGATTTCCTATTGAGAATTCTATAGGAATAAATTTGGGATACACCATAATGGGACTTAGTAGCCAAAGCCTTAATTCCTTATTTGA
Source organism: uncultured Candidatus Epulonipiscium sp. (assembly GCA_964442565.1). Taxonomy (GTDB): domain Bacteria; phylum Bacillota; class Clostridia; order Lachnospirales; family Cellulosilyticaceae; genus JAAYSX01. The sequence continues at coordinate 8,993 of CAYUEJ010000025.1, read as the reverse complement.
AGGTTCTTATTCACCAAAAGACACCATAGTAATTACAGATAAATATATGAATTTGATTTATTCTACTAACAAGGAAGATGCTGATAAAATCATAAATCAGTTTAACACCAATAGCTTTGAATCTAGCTACAGCTACTCCTCATTAACTGAGCCCTATTCAAATTTCAATGTCTTGCTAAGGAAACCTAATGCACTTTCTAATAATGCTGTTAGATCTATGTATCAAATTAGCCTTATAATTGCCTTAGCTTGTTTAATTTTATGCATACTGATATCACTAAAAATAGGAAAAAGCTTAACTAAGCCCATTAGTAAATTAAATAACGCTATGGAGCAGGTAAAAAGTGGTGACCTAACTATGAGAATAAGTACTAACAGGCAGGATGAGCTAGGCAATCTCACAAATAATTTTAATCATATGACTATAGAGTTAAAAAAGTATATTGATAAACAAATAGAGGCCGAGAAAAAACTAAATGATACCAGATTACAACTTTTTCAAACACAGCTTAACCCCCACTTTCTATATAATACTTTAGATAGTATAAGGTGGTGTGCCAGAACCCACGAAATTGTTGAAATAGCATCTATGTCAGAAAACCTAGCCACTATACTTAGAGAAAGTATATCAGGTAGCCAATTAACAACCTTAAGATCGGAACTAGAATTAGTTGATAATTATATTGAAATACAGAAAATAAGATTTAATGATTGCTTTTCTTATGAAGCAGAAATCCCGCCTCAGCTTGAAAATTGCATAGTACCTAAATTATTATTACAGCCCATTGTTGAAAATGCAATTATACATGGAATAGCTGATAAGGATGAAGGTTGTGTAATGGTTTATGCAGATCAAGTTGGATCAGATATCATTATTAATGTTACAGATGATGGAGTTGGTATGGACCTTGAAACCCTTAACTGGCTTAATTGTGAAAATATGCAAAAACGCCAAGGGCATTTCGGACTATTTAATCTTAATAACATAATTAAGTTATACTATGGGCCCAGGTATGGCCTAAAGGCAATTGTTGAAAAGGGAATAGGTACTACAATAACAGTGAGATTACCTATAAGCAGGGAGGTTAAAAATGATTACAGTAGTTATTGTTGAAAATGAAACCATTACCCGAAGGGGTATTATAGAAACAATAGATTGGGCTTTAATGAATTGCGTTGTTATAGGCGAAGCCTCTAATGGTGAGGAGGGATTGAACTTAATCAATGAGCTTAAGCCTGACTTAGTAATAACTGATGTGAGAATGCCATATATGGACGGCATAACTATGATTTCAAATTTACAAAATAGGTGCTGCACTTCTAATTTCATATTATTAACTGCCCATAGTGATTTTGATTATATTCAAAAAGCTATGCGTGCTGGTGCTAGTGACTATCTAGTCAAGCCAATAAAGGATAATGAACTAGAAAATGCTATTAAACGAATATTTAATAACGATAACCCTAATAGCACAATCTACCAACCTAGAAAATCCCAAATAGCCTTTGATTTTAACCCGTCCAAAAGCTATTCTAATAAGTATGTACAGTCCGCAGTAAACTATATTAAAACTAATTATAAGGATGATGTAAATATAAATGACATAGCATACTTTTTAGATATTAGTTGTGGCTACCTAAGCCGTATTTTTAAGCGAGAAACAAATTATACCTTCACTAACTATTTATGCTACTATAGAGTAAAGCTATCATGTGCATTATTAGAAAATTGCCGGGCCAAAATATACGAGGTTGCTAATGAAGTTGGCTATGAGGACACTGCATACTTTAGCACTTTATTTAAAAAAATCGTTGGTATATCACCATCGGAATATCAATCAAATATAATTACCCATTCAAATAAATAGTGCGCATCCTTTCTGATGCACACTATTTATCATAATCAAGGTAGAGCTCTCTTATTGTGTTCTTATAGCAAGACTCTCCATATAACTACACAGATTTTCTATATTACCATGATATACAAAGCCTTTCATACCAGTCCTTTCAGCCGATTCAATATTAAGACACAAGTCGTCTATAAAGAAACATTCTTCTGGTATTAAATTAAACTCTTTATAGAATTTAAGATAAATTTCTTTCTCAGGTTTGATAATGTTATGGTCTGCCGAAATAAATTCTCCATCAAAATATTTTAGGGCTGGTATATTCCCCCTGAACTTATAATAAGCCTTGCTTACATTGGATAACAAATAAATCTTATAGCCGTTAGCTTTTAACCTTGATATTAAGTTTTCCATATCTGCAAAGGCTGGTAAATCCTCATGCCAATCATTTACGATTGACCGAATAAGATCGTGGTATTTATCTTCCACTCTTTCTTGTACAGCCGCAATAATTCCCGCTAAATCTATCACACCACGGTCATATTGTACCCATTCTTTTGAAAGAAATATCTCGCGAAATAAAATCTCTTCTGCCATTTCATTTTCAGTATATTTACTAACATGTCTTCTTGCATCAAACCTAATTAATACATTTCCCATATCAAAAACAATATTTTTTATCATATCCCCACCCTCTTTACTCCTAGACAACAGATACTTTTCCTTTGCTTACCTTCAGGAATATTAGTAATGAAATAATCGTACTTAATGTTAAAATAGATGCCAATGCCGCCGCTGTTCCATAACTATTTCTGACAACCTCGGTATAAACTGCTACAGATATTGTACTTGTCTTACCACCATATAGCATAATACTTGATGATAACTCATTAATACAGGTTATCCAACTAAGTATCGCCCCCGAAAAAATACCTGGTGCCATTAACCTAGCAGTAACGCTAAAAAATGTTTTCATAGGAGAAACCCCTAGGCTAATAGATGCCTCTTCTATACTCTCATCCATTTGCATTAAAAACGCACTCCCTGATCTAACGGTATATGGTAACTTTCTAACAACTAATGCGATAATCATAATAGCCATTGTTCCTGTTAATAGCAAAGGCTTTTTGTTAAATGCAATGATTAAGCTTATACCTAAAACTGCCCCTGGTATTACATATGGAAACATAATTAACATATCCATAATTTGTGATGTAATTCCTTTTTGTCTCACTATTACATATGACATTAGCATCCCAATAATAATTATAAGAATTATAGCAATACCTGAGAATAGGAAAGTATTTTTGATATTGCTGGATAACCTATTAAGAATATTAATGTAATTCCCCAAACTAAAGCCACCAATAAATCCTGTAAAGTCAGATTTTATAAAACTACTAACTATAACAACAATTTGTGGTAATATACCTATAAAAGCTACTATAGCAACAGGCAATGTGGCTATAAATCTTTTAATTCCTTTTAGCCTTATTTCTGCAGGTGGCCTCATAGATGTCATTACATAGTTCTTTTTAGATATATAATATTTTTGCACTAATAGCACGGAAGTTGAACATAATACTACAATAACTGATAGGGCACTTGCTAGGTGAGCGTTCCCCCCCATCTCACTCATATATTCATTGTAAATAAGTACCGGTAATACAGTATATCCTTCACCAATCAACATAGGTGTTCCAAAGTCAGCCAAACTTGTCATAAATACCATAATAGCACCTGCTGCTATAGATGGTAGTATAACTGGTATTGTTACAGTAAATAAACGTCTTATTTTACTGCTCCCAAGGTTTTCTGCTGCTTCTTCTATACTAGAGTCAATGCTTCCCATTGCACCAGATGTATATAGGTAAACATATGGAAATAGCTTAAATGTAAACACAGCTATTATACCTATTTTCCCGTATATACTTGGAAGTGTAATCCCTAGATAAGTAGCAAAAAACTTAGTAACTAGACCAGAACGACCAAACAACATAATCCAGCTATAGGCACCTATAAAGGGTGGACTCATCAAACTCATAATAATAAGAATATGAATATATTTTTTTGCAAATATATTATATCTAGACATTAAGTAGGCAATAGGTATCCCTATTATTAAGGTTGTAATAACTGTTGTAAATGAAACAAAAAAGCTTCGCCCCAATGTAGAATAGTAATATTTCTTTTCAAAGAATCTTGCATAGTTTTCCAATGTAAAGCCTGTTTTGCCTTTAGAAAAGAAACTTCGCGTAATTAAAGTTATAAAAGGATAAATTAAGAAAAGTAATAATATGGTTACTATTAGTAGCTTTGCCCAGAACCAAAAATCCATTTTAAGTTTCTTTTTTATCATGAAATCACCTCCCCAGATTTATCTGAGTACACATTAATTGCATTAAGGTCAAACTTTACACTAACCTCCTGGTTATCTAGTCTGACATCTTGCACGTCTTTCGTATACTCATTCAGTAAAATTATCTGGCCATTGGAGAGTTCAACTTCATATTCAATAAAGTCTCCTAAGAAAGTTGATAGGGTTATTTTGCCTTTAATCCCATCTGTCTCAGAAAAATATAATTGTTCTGGCCTTGCAGAAATCAGAGCCTTCCCCGTATAATTATCTTTTATTTTCATTTCAATATTATAATCACTATCTATTGATATCACCGATTTATCTTGCCCATTTTTGATATTACACTCTAAAAAATTAGATACTCCTATAAATCCTGCCACAAACATATTAGCCGGTTTTTTATAAATTTCTTCTGGGGATCCTACCTGCATTATATTTCCTTTATCCATTACGGCTATTCTATCAGATATTGCTAGTGCCTCTTCTTGGTCATGTGTAACATATACAGTAGTTATCCCTAGCTTCCTTTGAAGTTTTTTAATAACAGTCCTCATCTGAACCCTTAGCTTAGCATCTAGGTTTGATAATGGCTCATCCATTAGTAGTATCCGGGGTTCTATTACAACTGCCCTGGCAAGTGCTACCCTTTGCTGCTGACCTCCTGATAATTCGTTTGGCTTCCTATGCTTTAATTGCTCGATTTGAACCAATTCTAGCGCCTCATGAACCCTAGGCCCAATATCACTTTTAGGTACCTTTTTAGCTTTCAATCCATATGCAACATTTTCTTCTACCGTTAAATGCGGAAAAATCGCATAGTTTTGGAATACCATACCTATATCTCTTTTATGGGCATCGATATTGCTTATTTCCTTATCATCAAAATAAAATTCTCCACCTTCTACTGAATTAAATCCTGCTATCATACGTAATAAAGTTGTTTTTCCACATCCTGAAGGACCTAATAATGTAAAGAACTCTGCTGGCTCTATATCTAAACTAACACCATTTACTGCTACAAAATCTCCATATTTTTTAATTGCATCCTGAATTTTTACTCTATGGCTCATAATATACCCCCGTCAATATTTAGTGAAATTAAAAGAAGGCATAAATTAATGCCCTCTTTAGTTTGAAATTAATCTACCATAATATCATTAAATCTTTCAATAATCATTTCTTTATCATTAGCTGCCCAGTCAAAATCATAATCTACTAACGGAATATCACTTAGTTTTGCTAGGCCACCCTCTAATTCAATATCACTTCTAACTGGTCTTCTTCCCCAGTCCTTATGTTGTGCTAACTGACACTCTTTTGACGTAACATAGTCTATAAATAGTTTAGCGTTATCAACATTCGGTGCTCCCTTTACTAAAGCCACACCATCTGGCACAGCTGAAGTCCCATCTTCTGGATATACAAATCCTAGATTGTCAATATCCTTGTACTGAACAGCCGCCTTTTCTAAAGTAAGCCCTACATGGAACTCACCATCAGCAACCATCTTGTGTGATTTACCTGATGAGTCTAAAATCTTTCCATCTAAGTTTTTGTATAGCTTATCAATAAATTCCCATCCATTTTCCTTGCCACCGTGGCCTAATATCATGGTAACTAATTGAGTATAGGCTGAACCTGATTTTGACGGAAGTGTGAAAGCAATTTTACCCTTCCATTCTGGTTTTGTTAAGTCTTCCCATGTCGTTGGTATTTCTAATCCATCTGCCTCAATTAACTCCTTATTATAAAATATAACCATAGGTAACGGGCTTTCTCCAATCCAGTATCCTTCTGGATCTTTATGAGCTGGATCTATCACATCATTGTTGGCACAAACATATGGCTCAAAATAATCTTTAAATGCTGCTAATGAATCTGCCCCTCCACCCCATAATACATCCGCAATAGGATTTGCTGATTCAGCGGCGATTCTGTTTGTAAGTTCTCCAGTTCCTGCAGCAACTACCTCAACTTTAATGTCAGGGTATGCCTCCATAAACATATTTACCCCTGCATTAAGCGGATCTGCATCATGCGGTGAGTAAACAACTACAGTACCTGATGGACCGTCTGTTGCTTCTTGAGAATCTGCTTCTTCTACATCGTCCTGGCTTGCAACATCACTTTCAGTAACATTCCCTGTGTTATCATCTGCTTCCTCAGGCGCCTTACCACAGGCTGTTACTGAAATAAGCATTGTTAAAATCACTAGTAGCCATAACCTTTTCTTCATCTTCATATTATCTCCCCCTTATAGTTAGTTGTTAATTACTTATATATTTATATATATATTCTAAGATAATATGTTTATTACTACCATGTAATATCCTGACCTTCTCTTTGTTATTATGCACTTTTCAAGAAACAACACAATTTATTATAGATTTTCCAATGAAACAGTACTTTCTGTAAAGTGCCCTTTTTTATGTTGTTTTGAATAATATAAGGCTTCATCAGCCTGGTTAAGTATTTCATCATAGCTGGCGTATGGCTCCTCTACCCACGCAAAACCTGATGAAATTTTAATGGGATAATATTTGCCATCTGGAAATTCAAGTTTATAGTTGTTTAGGTGTTTATAGAAATCTACCAGTTGTTTTCGGATTTGATCCTTACTTTCAAAATCATAAAGAAGGGCCACAAACTCGTCCCCTGATCGCCTAGCAAGTATAAGGTTATTAGAATCAGCTAGGTGCTTCAGTTGGTTTGCCGCCCCAATAATATAAATATCTCCCCATTTATGCCCATAGGTATCATTCATAAGTTTTAGGGAGTCTAAATCGAACATAAGCAGAGCTGCTACCTTTTCGCTTCTTTCTGCATACCACTGTTCATATCTGGCTTGGAAGCTTGCCCTATTTAAAATTTTAGTAAGAGGATCCAAATCTCTTTCTAGTTTAATTTTGATTTTTTCTACAATCTCTTCTGAAACATCTTGTACAATTCCATAAGTAGCATCTTCTGATTCATTAATTTTGATTTTTACCCATCTATCTTCTATAGATGTGAGTTTATACACATTTTCTTCTTCTGGTTCTGGATTAGACATTATATTACTAATCATATTAAGGAAGACATTTTTATATTTCAGCACCTTAATGTCCGCGTTTTCCCATCCTAGTATATCTGGAGTCTTTTCTGTTATTAAAACGAACTCTGAATACTTGTTTATTTCAAAAGTCCCAATAGGTAAGTCAACCATTTCAATAATCCTCGAAAATCTAGAGGCTGAGTTTATCATTAATTTATTTGTTTGCATAATTGCACTTGATAGCTCATCCAGCTCACTAAATCCTGTAGGTTCTAAAAGCAAATGGCTTGTTTTATCCGCTTCTGTTACCTGACTTATCAGCTCAGTAACTGGTTTTGCCATTTTTTTACTTATAACAATTCCTAATATAACTCCTATAATTAGTGATATTATAAATAATGTTTTTATAACACCATATATTTGATTGACATAACTTAACAAGTAGTCTGATTGCATAAATCCTACAATATACCACTCTACATCTTGAAATGGTGAGGCGTGAGGATAAAGGTCAACTTTAACTGCGGATGCATATATGTCATCCTTGGTCTTATTGTTTAGAAAAAATTGTATGTTATGCTCTTTGTTTATCTGTTTAAATTCAATGGGCTGCGTTTCATCTATTACCCTTTTTTGAAGGTTGTTAGTTGTGATCATGCTATAGAATTTTTTATCCCTTGGCTGTTTTTTTGCTATAATATATCCTAATGAATCCTTGGTCCTTAAATCTGATGCTGGCAGAAACTTGGCAAGATAATTAGTTGCTAGTTCAATCCCTAAAACCCCTATAATCTCACCATTTAGATTTTCTAGCGGCATAGAGTAAGTAACTATGGATATATCCTCAGGTGTAAGTTTAAAAGGCTCACTCCAGTATCCTAGGAAATGAGGATTTATGGTTTCATTAGAATTTTGAAATGGCTTTTTATAAAAGTTCTCATTTTCCTTGGTTAAATGTAGGTTGTATTGCCAGGTCGAATCTAATGGAAACTTATATTCACTAGCTACCTCTGGCGGCCCGTAAACCATATGTATGTCATTATTTTTATATGAATTCGTCAAGGGCTCGTAATCCCTTAAGTATAATGCAGAATACCTATTGTCTAAACCCTCTACCTCTCCTAGTATTATATAGGCCCCAGTAACTCCAGTAGAGCTAAGTATCTGGACCACATTTTCGCTAGCTGAATGTAATAATTCTACATCTGATACTCCTATCTTAGAGATGTTTTTACGTAAATCTGATAAATGGGGGCTTAAATTTGTCCAGTTATTTTTCATCTCTTGCTGTATATAATCACATCTATTATTAACTTTTTCATTAAATGATTCATAGGAGTTTAATTCTGCCCTCTTAAAGACACCACCAAATACGGTCATACCTGCTAATAATAGTGTTTGAATTAAAATTATAGCTATGGTTTGTATCGTAAAGAAAGAGACTATTGATTTTTTATACCACTTATGTTTCGCCATATTTTCACCCCAAACACATTATTGTAAGACAGATTCAGCCTCTTCTATAATACTATCAAACCACTCATTAAACTTTTGATCTGATATCATTTCATATATAACTAATTCCTTATTTTCTCCATTTTCCACTCTTAGTTCTACTAGCTCTAGGTCGTTGGTTATCTTATCAAATAGATGTTTACCAAATAAGTTTCGTATTTCAAAGCTGTTTTGCGATGGATTATTAGTATATAGTGAATAATTCTTAAACATTTGAGTTGTTACCTTTAAAGATTCA
>CAYUEJ010000024.1:11324-12327 GCA_964442565.1 uncultured Candidatus Epulonipiscium sp. | reverse complement strand
AACTTCTTAACGTTTCACGTAAAAAGAGGATTGCAAAAGGATCAGGACGAGATATACAAGAGGTAAATCGTTTAGTCAAGCAGTTTGAACAAATGCAAAAGATGATGAAACAATTTTCCGGAATGGGTAAAGGCAAAAAGGGTAAGTTTAATCTTCCTTTTATGTAATAAACAAATATAAACTTATTTGTTAATCTAAAAACACGGGGGTGAAATAAATGGCAGTTAAAATTCGTTTAAAAAGAATTGGTGCAAAGAAAGCACCTTTTTATAGAATCGTTGTAGCTGATTCAAGGTCTCCAAGAGACGGAAAGTTCATTGAACAAGTAGGCTACTACAATCCTTGTACTGAACCAAATGAATTAAGCATTGAAGCAGAAGCAGTTAAAAAATGGCTTGATAATGGAGCTCAACCTACAGATACTGTAAGAGCACTACTAAAAAAATCCGGAATCACTAAGTAATGCAATGCATTGGAGGGAATTCAATGAAAGAATTAGTGTTGACTGTTGCCAAGGCTCTGGTCAATGAGCCAGACCAAGTTGAAGTCAATGAAACAGAAGACGAACGCACGATCACACTGGAACTTAAAGTTGCACCAGATGATATGGGTAAGATTATTGGAAAACAAGGACGAATAGCCAAGGCAATCAGAACTGTTGTTAAGGCTGCTGCAACTAAGGAAAATAAAAGAGTTGTAGTAGAAATTACACAATAATCATTTGCCATCTGTAGTGAAGGGGTGTGTGCTAATTATAGCGCACACCCCTTCACTTTATAATAGGAAAATTCTACTTTCCTTACTAAGCGGTAGTGTGGCAGATAAGAGGAGAAATAATATGAATGAATATATGGAAGTTGGGCAAATAGTAAATACACATGGTGTAAAAGGTGAATTCAAGGTAATACCATCTACTGATGATGTAAAACGGTTTGAATTACTAAAGACTATATTCGTAGAAACTAGAAATGGGCTTGTGGAATTTCCTATTACAAGTGTTCGA
>CAYUEJ010000024.1:8476-11314 GCA_964442565.1 uncultured Candidatus Epulonipiscium sp. | reverse complement strand
TGATGATATGACAGAGGCTGAAAAGTATAAAACATGCCTGGTGAAAATCCCCAGAGAACAGGCTCTCCCACTTAAAGAAAATGAATATTATATAGGAGATTTATATAATATGAAAGTAGTTACAGATCAAGGGGAGGACCTAGGAGAAATTATAGAAGTTTTATTTACAGGAAGCAATGATGTATATGTTGTTAAAAACACTGAGGACCCTAAATCCAAAGAAATACTCATTCCAGCCATTAAAGACTGCATCCTAAACGTAGATATAGAAGGAAACCTAATGACAATCCATTTATTAGAAGGGCTTAGAGACTAATGAAAATATCTGTTTTAACTTTATTTCCTGAAATGATTACCCAGGCCCTATCCCATAGTATGATTGGAAGGGCACAGGCAAATAATATAATAACAATTAATCCAGTAAATATTAGGAATTACTCAGATAACAAGCATTTACAAGTAGATGATTACCCCTATGGTGGAGGAGCAGGGATGGTTATGCAGCCAGGCCCCATATATAGGGCCTATCAAGACCTTAGGGATGATAGTGAAACTAGTGCAAGGGTCCTCTATATGACCCCACATGGGAAACCTTTCACACAGGTAGATGCAAAAGAACTTTCAAAAGAAAAAGAACTTATTTTTTTATGTGGCCACTATGAAGGAATTGACCAAAGGGTAATAGATGAAATTGTAACAGATGAATACTCCCTAGGCGATTATATTTTAACTGGCGGGGAGCTTCCAGCAATGGTTATGATTGACTCAATATGTAGGCTTATACCTGATGTTTTAGGTAAGCAGGAATCTTTTGAAGAAGAATCTTTTAGCTATTCCCTACTTGAGCATCCACATTATACAAGACCTGCCCAGTTTAACGGTGTTAAAGTTCCAGATGTGTTATTATCTGGTCACCACGAGAATATTAATAAGTGGCGCAGGGAACAATCTTTGATAACCACTTATAACAAACGACGTGATTTATTAGAAACAGCAAATTTATCCAATGAAGATAAGACTTTTTTGGAGAAATATAAGAAATTAATTGCAATTACAAAACACTCATGATATAATCTTAGAGTGTTAATACGAGGTGGTCCGCTTTCATGTATTTGTTATGAACACCCGGGAAAATTAAGGAGGAAAGAGCATGAACGAAATTATTAGAGCTCTTGAAGAAGAACAATTAAAGAACGAAGTCCCAGCATTTAATGTAGGTGACACAGTACGTGTTAGTGTAAGGATTAAAGAGGGAGATCGTCAACGTCTTCAAATGTTTGAAGGAATCGTTATTAAAAGACAAAACGGTGGTGTAAGAGAGACTTTTACAGTAAGAAGACTTTCATATGGTGTAGGTGTTGAAAGAACATGGCCTGTACATTCCCCGAATGTTGATAATATTCAAGTAATTAGAAGAGGTAAGGCTAGAAGAGCTAAACTTTATTACTTACGTGAAAGAGTTGGAAAGAACGCAAAAGTAAAAGAATTAATCAGGTAAAAAAGTGGGGACTCTTAAGTCCCCTTTTTTTGTATAATAGGAAAGTTCTCAAGGAGAAAATTGAATAATGAATGGATGATTGCCTTATGAAGACTGATAAAAAGATTCTTAAGTCTTTAAATAAAAAACCTAAGACACTCTTCTTTTGGAAAGCTTATATCTTAGATTGGTTTGTAGATATCATCATTGCAGCAATTGTTGTTTTTATAATAACCACATTTGCTTTTCAAAATTTATATGTAGTAGGAAGTTCAATGAACCCAACATTACAAAATGGGGAAACAATATTAATCAACAAACTTACATACCTTAGGAATACTCCAAATAGGAATGACATTGTGGCATTTAGACATGTGGACTCATCTAACAATGAAATGAATATTGTAAAAAGGATAGTAGGCCTTCCGGGGGATAAAATTGAGATTAAAAATAGTATCCTATTTATAAATGACGAAAGATTTAATCATTTAGTAGAAGGTTATAATAAAGAAGATGAGTTTTCAAGGGGTAATATTGAGTATCCTATTATTGTGCCCGATGATTCATATTTTGTTCTAGGTGATAATAGGGAAAGTAGTATGGATAGCAGGTATAATGAAATTGGTTTAATTCCTAGAGGGGAACTCACAGGTAAAATTTTTATAAGAATATGGCCTTTTTGGAAAATAAAATTATTGTAAGGCAGGAAGGGGTAAGCTTTGAAGAACGATAAATTAATGCACATACTTAAAGAAGCCTTTGAATGGGGTAGGGATATTGCTATTGCAATAGTTATAGCGCTGCTAATTACAAGGTTTGTTATAACCCATACACTTATACCAACAGGTTCAATGATTCCTACAATAGAAATTAATGATCATTTAATTATTAATAGGGTACCTTTTTATTTTACAGATCCTAAGCGAGGAGAAATTGTAGTTTTTCACAATGATAAAGAATTAATAAAAAGGGTTATTGCAATCCCAGGAGACACATTAGATTTTCAAAACGGTGATGTATACCTTAATGGAGAATTACTAGATGAACCATATTTGTACGAACAAAGTAGTACCTATGATTTCATGATGGATGATATAGAATTCCCACTAGAAATTCCAGAGAATATGTATTTTATGATGGGAGATAATAGGAATAATAGCGAGGATAGTAGGTATTTTGGCATGATTCATAGAGACGCAATTTATGCCAAATCATGGTTTCGTATATGGCCACTTAATAGGCTAGGCAGTGTTAAATAATAGAAATAGGTGATTAAAATGAATATACAATGGTATCCAGGTCATATGACAAAAACTAGAAAGATAATCATTGAAAATCTTAAAATTATAGATGTTGTTATT
>CAYUEJ010000024.1:0-8466 GCA_964442565.1 uncultured Candidatus Epulonipiscium sp. | reverse complement strand
CGGGCACCCTTAAGTAGTAAAAACCCAGATATAGATGTGTTTGCTCCTAATAAGCCAAAGATTATCCTTTTAAATAAGGCAGACCTTGCAGATAAGGAAACAACAAAAAAATGGTACACTTGGTATGAAGGTCAAGGGGCAAAGGTTATAGAGGTAAACTCCATAACAGGAGCAGGGGTTAATCAGGTTGTAGGAGCTGCTAATGCTTTAATGAAAGATAAAATCGAAGCAGATCGTAAGCGTGGTAGGATTAATAGGCCTATTAGGGCGATGATTGTTGGAATTCCGAATGTAGGTAAATCTACTTTTATTAATAAGCTTGTAGGCAAGTCAACTGCTAAAACAGGTGATAGGCCAGGCGTTACAAGAGGTAAACAATGGGTCAAGATTAGAAAAGGCTTTGAACTTTTAGATACCCCCGGTATACTATGGCCAAAATTCGAAGATAAGGAAGTGGCACTGGATTTAGCATTTATTGGTTCTATTAAAGATGACATCTTAGATATTGTTACATTATCATATAATCTTATTGAACGTTTACAAACTATAGCTCCTAAGGCTATATCAAATAGATATAAAATAGATATAGAGTCTGATGATAGCCCTGATATGATTTTTGAGAAAATAGCTAGAAAAAGGGGATTTATTATTTCAGGGGGAGAAATAGACGAACTGCGTACAGCTCAAATACTATTAGATGAGTTTAGGGCAGGGACACTAGGCAAGATTTCTGTACAAAGTCCAAAATAAAAGGGGAAATTCAATGACTATTAAAGAAATAAAAACATACTTTAATATGCTATCAACAGAAGATATACCGAATGCTATCAGGGATTTTGAAATAGACTCTCGCCAAGGTGTGCAGCAAATTTGTAACCAGTATCAGCGCAAATATGATAAATACCAAGCAGAATTAGATAGAATTCGGCTTATGTGTGAGTTCGATAATGTGTTTACAGGAGATGGCAAATACGCTGTAGCTGGCATAGATGAAGCAGGGAGAGGTCCTTTAGCAGGGCCAGTTGTTGCAGCGGCAGTGATACTTCCAGATAATATCATAATTGAGGGGATTAACGACTCCAAAAAATTAAGCCCTAAACAAAGAGAGCAGCTTTATGATGAAATTATAAATAAAGCTATAAGTATTGGAGTAGGAATCGTAAATGCCGATATAATAGATGAGATTAATATTCTACAAGCTACTTTCAAGGCTATGAAAAAAGCTGTTTTTAGTATGCAGCAAGGTGCAAATGTTTTACTAGTAGATGGTAATCAAACAATTACGGGTATTAACGAAGCTATGACTCAACATGCTATTGTTCAAGGGGACTCAAAGAGCATTAGCATTGCAGCGGCAAGTATTATAGCTAAGGTTACAAGGGATCGTATAATGATTGATTATCATGAACAATACCCGTGGTATGATTTTATTTACAATAAAGGCTACGGAAGTCATGTGCACCTAGAAGCATTAAGGCAACTTGGACCATCGCCGATTCATAGAATGAGCTTTCTTAAGAATATTTTAGGATGAAATAGCATTTGAATAGGAGGCCCTGATGAACATTTCTTTTGATAGGCAGCAGCATACCACCCAAATGAGACCTGCTGATAATCCAATGGCTAAGGCAATTACAGATAAGATTAGTAAACTTCTTCTTCAAGATATAAAAATTGGAGATTTATTTGAGGTGGAAATAATAGATAGTTTACAAAAGCAAATTAAGGTAATGCTTGCAGACGGAACAATATTTGAGGCTAAGCTTGATCAGCCACTAGATTTAAATATTGGCCAGCAAGTTGTTTTTGGGGTTAAAGATATAATAGGTAAGCAAGTTGTAATGGAGCTAGCTCCAGGGCCTATACAAGATCAACAAGAGGGTGATGCAGGTATACAAAATATACTTAAGCAGCTAGATATTCCGCTAACCCAGGATTCTGTAGATATTGTAAAACATTTAATGCAAAAAATGCTGCCTATTACTAAGGATAATATAAAACAAATGGAATTTGGCCTAAAATCATCCCAGATTCCTTTAGATTCTTTGCTTTCTATGTTGGAAAATGAAATCCCTGTTACCCCAAGTACACTTAAGCAGGTAGAAGCCTATGAAAGTGGTGAAATTAAACTCCAGGGGCAACTAGAAGCCATGGTAGATAATATTATCGCAAGTGATGATGGGCAATTTATAGAACAAGTCCACAAGCTCCTTAACTCAGCTAAAGAAGAAATTAGTCAAATTCAGGATAAGCAGATTAAGGACATTCCAATCAAGGACAACCCTCCAATCAAGGAAGACCAAATCAAAGATAGCCCAGCTAGAATTGATCAAAATCCAGAAACCAAATCACTAGAGATTCTCAAGAAAGAGATTAGCGAAATATTTAAAGAGACGTTTTTTATAGACCCTACAAAATTAAAAGCTGGAGCAGAAACCAAGCTAAATCATATCAATGTAGTTTATAAGGAGATATATAAATTCGCGGATAGGCTAGAGAAACTAGAAGAAAAAGCATTAAATAAGGCAGAGATAAAAGCAGAAGAAGGCCTAAAAGAAAAACCAACGGATAAAGCAAAAACAGAACTTTTTCTTGATATAAAGTCCAATATAGAATTTCTAACTATTGCAAATAAATATGATACAATGTTACATATTCCCCTTCTTATCCAAAACCAATTTAAACATGGAGAACTTTATATATTTAATAAAAAGAAAAAGAACAAGAAAGGTTATAATGAGGCGAGTATGCTAATTTCCCTAGAGACAGTATCACTTGGAACTATTGAAACATTTATTAAAAAGCATAATAAGCAAATTAGTGTCCAGTTCAAAACAGATAATGAGGAGATTGAAAGTGTAATTAAGGGTAAAATTCAGTTATTAAAGGGTAGACTCAAAGATAAGGGTTATGATTTAATATCTGCTAGCTATATACCAAACACACAACCTTTTTCGGTAAAAAATGAAGTAGTATCTGAAACCAGCGGGGCAAGATACCGCTTTGATACTAAAGCCTAGGAGGTTTCTATGTCTAAAAAAGAACGAAAACAAGCTATCGCTTTATCCTATGACTTTGATGATACAGCTCCTAAGGTTTTAGCCAAGGGCTCCGGTTTAGTTGCGCAAAACATATTAGATTCTGCACAAAAACATGATGTTCCTGTTTATGAAGACCCAAAGTTGGCAAAAATGTTAACACAATTAGAAATAGGTGATAATATTCCTCCAGAACTTTATGAAATCGTGGCGGAGATTCTGATTTTTATCACAGATATTGATTATCTTCAGGAGCAGGTGAATAAAGGTGAAAAAAAATAAAAGGGAAATAGGCAACATTGGCGAAGATATAGCTTGCAAATATTTAGAAAGTAAAAACTATAAAATCCTTGAGAGAAACTTTAGATGTAGGTCAGGGGAAATTGATATAATTGCTTTAGATGGGGATTATATTGTTTTTATAGAAGTGAAATATAGAAAAGATAACTCTTTTGGATTGCCAAGAGAGTCTATTAATTATTACAAACAAAGAAATATTTCAAAGGTAGCATCCTATTATTTGCTTACCAAGAATGCATTTCATAAAAACTGCAGATTTGATGTTGTAGAGGTAATGGGAGAGCAGATTGAGATTATACAAAATGCATTTAGCATAGTGAACTAGTTTGGAGTGAAGAGCGTTGAGCACAAATATAAAGTATAAACCCCATATAATTAAAGAAGTTGAGTATGATAGCATTGCCAAGGAGATAGGTATAGAAAAAAACGATATTTTACTTGCTATCAACAATCAAGGTATTCAGGATGTATTTGATTACAGATATTTACTGGCCGATGAGGAGATTGAAGTTCTTATCCAAAAAGCAAATGGTGAGGAGTGGCTATTAGATATAGAAAAAGATGCTAGTGATGATTTAGGCCTTGTATTTGAAACTGACCTTATGGATGAGCTTATTAGCTGCCACAATAAGTGTAAGTTTTGTTTTATAGATCAGTTGCCACCACATATGCGTGAGACTGTTTATTTTAAAGATGATGATTGGCGAATGTCATTTTTAAATGGTAATTATATTACCTTAACGAATATGTCCAAAGAAGATATTGATAGGTTAATATTTTATAATTTATCTCCCATGAATGTATCTATTCATGTAACTGACCCTAAGGCCCGTGTAGAACTTTTAAGCAATCGATTTGCTGGTGATATTATAGGGCAGCTTAAGAACTTAATTGACTCGGGTATTAAGATTAATGGGCAGATAGTTCTTTGCAAGGGTATTAATGATGGAGACCTACTTGATAAAACAATTAGTGATCTAAGTCAGTTTATACCACATATCCTATCACTAACAGTAGTACCAGTTGGCTTATCAGAGCACAGAGATGGTCTTGCTAGGCTTGAAAAAATTGAAAAAGATGATGCTATTGGGGTTATTAAGACTATTCATAAGTGGCAAGAATATTACCTGGCCAAGATGGGAACCCGCTTTGTTTTTGTAGCCGATGAGTTTTATGTAACAGGTGAGTGTGAACTGCCTCCTTATGAAGCCTATGAAGATTTTCCGGTACTGGAAAATGGTGTTGGAATGTTAGCTAGGTTTAAACATGAGTTTGATAACTTTTTAAAGCAGGTCCCATATACGGACCAAAAAAGAAGGGTATCCTTAGTAACAGGAACTATAGCACAAAAATTTATAACTGAGCAAGTAGAGAAATTAAAAGAAAAAGCACCTAATGTTGAGGTTTTAATATACCCTATTAAGAATTACTTTTTTGGGGAATATGTATCGGTTACAGGCTTACTAACTGGGCAAGATATAATAAAACAATTGAAAGATAAACCATTAGGTGATACATTATTAATATCTGATACTATGCTA
Source organism: uncultured Candidatus Epulonipiscium sp. (assembly GCA_964442565.1). Taxonomy (GTDB): domain Bacteria; phylum Bacillota; class Clostridia; order Lachnospirales; family Cellulosilyticaceae; genus JAAYSX01. Next base: position 3,587 of record CAYUEJ010000024.1, on the reverse strand, counting down.
AAAGATAGCGAGATTATTTTATTAGATGATACAACAACGACAGATATATCAAGAGGCCTTGATATTCCTGTCACCATTGTAGAAAATGATGGTGGGGAATTCATCAAATCAATATTGCAAATAAAGGAGTAACAATATGAGTAAACCAATAGTAGCTATTATAGGAAGGCCTAATGTGGGTAAATCCTCTTTATTTAATAGATTATCCGGGACCAAGATTTCAATTGTGGATGATCAGCCTGGTGTAACAAGGGACAGAATTTATGCAGATGTAGAATGGTTAAACTATAATTTTACGCTAATCGATACAGGTGGGATAGAACCACAAACTGATGATTATATATTACAACAAATGAGAAGACAAGCAGAGGTAGCGATAGATACAGCTGATGTTATTATATTCTTAGTAGATTCTAAAACAGGTGTTACAGATGATGACCAGCAGGTTGCTAATATGCTTAGAAAGTCAAATAAGCCCATTGTATTAGTTGTAAATAAAGTGGATGATATGAGAACACAGGTCATGGGAATATATGAATTTTATAACCTAGGACTCGGGGATCCTATCCCAATTTCGGCAGGGCAACCACTTAACCTAGGTGATATGTTAGATGAGGTCGTAAAGCATTTCCCAGGGCCTAATGACGATGACGAGGAAGATGATGTCATTAAGGTAGCCCTAATAGGAAAGCCTAATGTAGGTAAATCATCCCTTATAAATAAAATTTTAGGTGAAGAGCGTGTAATAGTTAGTGATATAGCGGGAACTACTAGGGATGCAATAGACAGTGATGTTACCATAGATGGACAAAAGTATGTATTTATCGATACAGCAGGTCTTCGTAAAAAAAGCAAGGTTAAAGAAAATATCGAGAAATACAGTATTATACGTACAATTTCTGCAGTTGAGAGAGCTGATATTGTCCTTATTATGGTGGATGCAAATGAGGGAATTACAGAGCAGGATACTAAAGTTGCAGGTATAGCCCATGAAGCAGGCAAGGGGTGTATTATTGTTATCAATAAATGGGATACAATTGAAAAAGATAACAAGACTATGAACAGGCACCTAAAAGAGATAGCATCAGGATTAGCCTATATGACCTATGCCCCAAGAATATTTATCTCAGCCGAAACAGGTCAAAGGGTGCATAAGCTATTTGAGATGATTAATACAGTTGCCAAGAACCAAACAGCCCGTATTAGTACAGGGGTTATTAATGATGTACTTTATGAGGCAATGGCTATGAACCAGCCACCAAGTGATAAGGGTAAGGCTCTTAAGATTTTCTATGCAACCCAGGTTAGTATTAAACCGCCAACATTTATTTTATTTGTTAACGATAAGAAGCTTATGCACTTTTCCTATTTAAGATATATAGAAAACCAAATGAGGGATGCCTTTGGATTTGAAGGAACTCCTGTTCACTTTATTGTAAGAGAAAAGGTAGGCAGGGATTAATAATGGAACGAATATTTATTTTAATTATAGGATATTTATTTGGGAGCCTACAAACGGCAATTATTATAGGTAGGATTAAAGGGCTAGATATTAGAAGTCATGGGAGTGGTAATGCAGGGACTACAAATACTTTGAGGGTACTAGGGTTTAAATCTGCAGTACTAGTATTTATAGGCGATATGCTAAAGGCAGTTGTGGGAATTTTATTAGCTAAGATGATATTTGCTACTAACCTTGAGTTGTCTTATTTATTAATAGCAACCTACGCAGGAATCGGGGCAATTTTAGGCCATAACTGGCCAGTATACTTTCAGTTTAAAGGAGGTAAGGGTATTGCAGTCTCTACAGCCACCTTACTGATGATTGATTACCGGGTAGGCCTCATTGCAATGGCTCTTTTTATCTCAATTGTTTTATTTACAAGGTACGTATCCTTAGGATCCTTGCTGCTTACAATATCAGCACCTATTAGCTTTATGGTGTTTCATAAGGGTGAAGAATTATTTGCTGAGATTATTATATTAATTATTGTTATACCTATTTTAGCAATATATCAGCATAGAGCTAATATTGATAGACTACTTAAAGGTACCGAACCAAAATTAGGGCAAAAAGTAAAGAGATAAATAGGAGGAAACTAAATGAGTAAGAAAATTTGTGTTATGGGTGCAGGCAGCTGGGGACTTGCCCTAGCCTTACTTTTAGATGATAATAAGCATAAAGTAACCGTATGGTGCCATTCCAAAGAAGAAAAAGAGGCTATCGTGCTAGATGGTGAGAATAAAAGATGCTTGCCTGGTATTAAATTGCCAACCAGTATGAAATTTACTACCAGTAGGGAAGAAGCTATAAAGGATAAGGATATTCTTGTTATAGCAATACCATCTGAATTCATGAGGGAGAACATTAAAGAAATGGCTCCCTTTGTAACAGATGAACAAATTATAGTTAATGTATCTAAAGGCCTAGAACATAGCACCTTATCTAGATTATCAGAAGTTATACAATCAGAGCTACCTAACAATCCAGTTGTTGTCTTATCAGGGCCTAGTCATGCAGAAGAGGTTTCAAGAAGGTTGCCTACAACAGTTACTGTGTCTTCTAAGACTAAGCAGGCAGCCCATGATATTCAAACTGTGTTTATGACGGATTACTTTAGGGTTTACACAAATCCAGACCTAATGGGTGTTGAGCTTGGTGCAGCCCTTAAGAATGTTATTGCCTTTGCAGCAGGTGCCCTTGAAGGGATGGGCTACGGAGATAATACTAAGGCAGCATTAATGACACGTGGCCTTACAGAGATAACACGCCTAGGGATAGCCATGGGAGCCAATCAGCAAACCTTTAGCGGTTTATCGGGCATAGGTGACCTTATAGTTACCTGCACTAGTACACACAGCCGTAACCGCTATGCAGGGGAACTAGTTGGCCGGGGGTATACTTTAGATGAAGCCATTGAGAAGGTCAACATGGTAGTCGAGGGAGTTCATACTGCTAAAGGAGCATATCTCTTAAAAGAAAAATACAATGTTCAAATGCCAATTATTACCGCGGTATATCAAACCTTATTTGAAGGATTACCAGCTAAAGATGCCCTTCATGGCCTAATGATTAGGGATAAAAAAGATGAACACTCCCAGGAAGATTTACTCTGGCAAAATTAATAGAGACAAAACATATCCTCCCCGGCACACAACCTATCGGTTGAAAAGTGTTGAGTAGGATATGTTTTCCCTGGCTAGTGTGGGAGGGATGGGGTGCTACTTTCGACGATGGTGTGGCAGGCAAGTTCTTTTTGGGGTTTGCCTTACCTTGCCGAGTATTGGGTGGTAGATATGTTCTATTTGGGGCTTTTCAACGCCAGTTGCGTGCCCCAAATAGGACCTATCTGCCACATTTTATTGTGGAATAGGAATATCTTCCCATGTATATCATATATTTTAATGTACCCATACATTTTATACCAGTTGGTAATAAGGAGGAGTATATGGAGAATTATGATGTATATAGGGATATTTCAGAGAGGACTAATGGAGATATTTACATAGGGGTAGTAGGTCCAGTTAGAAGCGGGAAATCTACCTTTATTAAAAGATTTATGGAAGAACTAGTCATTCCTAATATT
>CAYUEJ010000023.1:0-12532 GCA_964442565.1 uncultured Candidatus Epulonipiscium sp. | reverse complement strand
CCTAAGTCATAGTTAAATATTAAGTTGATTTTAACCTGGTCTCCATCTATTCCCTTCACTTTTAAGATCCAATCACCTTGATTGGGATTTAGTATCTTAAGTAGTGTATATGTGGTAGATTTTGAATGTATAACTTCATCGGATGGAATAGCTACCTGCTCCCCTGCCGGATTATATAATTCTACTTCGATATCTTCCTTTGACATTAGGGATATATTCGCTTCTTTTACACTTGCGTTAGGTATGGTTATAGTTAAATCTTGGAACTGGGTACTTGCCTGTATTGTTCCCATGTTCATAACCTTAGATTGTGAATGATCTGCAAAAATCTCACTTAGTATATCTGGTAAGTCATCCGCACTTGTAGTTTCAAAGAATTTACCTCCTGTTTGGGATGAAATATCTTTTAGGAAATCTGAGTTAAGCTTACCATCCGCATTAAGGCCTATGGTGTACATAGGATATCCTTCTTTTTGTGCTTGGTCTAAGGCATCTTTCATATCCTTATCTACATCGCCCTCTGTCCTAGAATTATTCTTACCTAAGTCGTTATTCCCATCTGCAAGTATAACTATTAGGGGTTTATTGTTTGGATCCCTGCTTGTTTCTAATATTTTAATTGCTCTTTTAAGTCCTAGGGATATATCTGTGTCTCCACTTGGAGTTAAGCCTTTTACAAAGTTCTTAAACTCATTTTTTTCATATTCATCATCTAATGGTACCATTGCCCTCTCGGTTACAATTTTATGTGAGTAGGCAACTAGGCCAATCTTATCTCCTTTTTCTGACATCATATCAGTAAATAGCTTAATAGCTTCCTGTGCTAATCTATTTGGATCACTTGCCTTCATCGACCCACTAACATCAATAACCATCATAGCATCTATATTTGCCACATTAGGGTCTACTCCGTACACTGGTTGAACTAATGCCAGCTGCTGCACCAGTATTATGGCAAACAGAATAAATATAAACTTCCTATTTTTTATAATATTTTTCATTTGTGCCCTCCATGTATATTATACGTCTATTCTCCTAATTATAGCATAATTAGATATGTTTTTCATTTTTATTATTCCTTAAAGTATTGGTCTAACCCATTGGCAATTCCCCCAACAATTTTAGCTTGGTACTCTGGACTTGCCATTAGTAAATCTTCTTTGGAATTTGACATATAACCCATTTCTACAATAGTCACTGGTACCTTGCACCAGTTTATGCCGCTCATGGTGTCTGTTTCCCATAAGCTATCCCGCCTTGCACCTGTTGTAGCTAGCATATTATCTAAAATTGCTTCTGCTAATTGCCTGCTCTCCTTATATAGCTCACCCATATATGGATTTGAAGGTGTAGGGCAAATAGTCATCATTCCATTAGCAGCGCTGTTTTCGGATCCATTGGCATGTATTCTAACAAAGGCGTCTGTATTGCTATTGTTTGCAACTTCTGCCCTCTCCCTATTACTTATGTTAACATCATGGGTATCTCGAATCATAATAACTTCATAACCTCTGCTAATAAGCTCTTCCCGGAGAAGTTTAGAAATAATTAGTGTTAGCTCATATTCTGCTAGACCACTAGCTTTACCAGACGTTCCTGAGGCCACCTTTGCCTTACTCTCTTTAGCACCAGGGCCTATAGGTTCTTTGTCGTAGTTTCCTTTTTTCTGGTGCCCTGGGTCGATTGTAACAACTTTTTTAGGAGCCTGTGGAGTCTCTGGTTCTGAGCTCTCTGCCTCTGGCTCTACTTTTATTTCTATTTCCTCATTTTTTGTTGTTTCAACTGGGACGTTATTACTATGTGGGACTGTAAGCTCTGGGAGGTCAGCCTCTTGATTAAGCAATGGTTTCTGGATATCCTTAAAGCTTATATCATGGTTATTGGTGTTCCCCTTATCGATTTTATTTATGAAAATAGCTATTAATATAATTGCCATAATTAAAATAAGACCTTTTTTTAGATATGTATTTCTCTTCATTTATTATCTCCAGTCTATAAATTATTTTCTTCAATAGATTAATTCCTATTTTATAATACCATATTATTTCACTTAAAACTCATAATATGATACTATTAAATTAGTTCATTGGAGGTGACATAGTGAAGCAAAAATCTAACTCAGCTTATTACCGAAATGAGATAATTAAATTAACCATACCTGTGTTTTTTGAACTGCTTATCAGTAGTCTTTTTGGGATGGTTGATATGATGATGGTTGGTAACAGCGGGGCCCCTAGCGTTACGACCCCATCTATTGCTGCAACTGGGGTTACTAACCAAGTAATACTTATTGGTATAGCTATGGCCCAGGCTATGAGCGTTGGTGGTACTGCCATGATTTCTAGGTATTACGGGGCTAAAGAAAAAAACAAGCTACCTAATGTAATTAAACATCTTATTATACTTATAGTTATTATATTAATTATTCCCTTTGTTATAGTCAATCTATTATTTTCTAGGCAAATTATGGGCTTTATTGGGGCCGAAGTTGGCACTATTAATATAGGACTTAATTATTTTAAGATAATAATAATAGGATTTATATTTCAGTCTTTAAATTTATCCATATTTGCATCTATGAGAGGTGTGGGTGATACAAGAACTCCTATGAAAATAAATATAGGCGTTAACTTATTAAATGTTGTGGGTAATTATATTTTAATCTTTGGCAAATTTGGACTGCCTGCTTTAGGGGTTACTGGTGCCGGGATATCTACCTCTTTATCACATGTGGTAGCCTTTATTATACTAGTTATAATACTCCTTAATAAGAATCATGTGGTTAAGTTAAATTTATCCACGGCCTTTAAGTTTGATAAAAAAATCATCAATAACCTTCTTAAGGTGGGTGGCCCTGCTGCACTTGAGCAGGTAGGCTTTAGATTAGGAGTTGTATTTTTTATAAAAATTGTATCTAGCCTTGGGACTGTGGCATATGCTACTCACCAGATTGTTTCAAATATACTCAGCCTGTCCTTTGCCCCTGGGCAGGCCTTTGGTATAGCTGCTGCTACTTTAGTTGGTAGATCACTTGGGCAAGGCAGTACTAATGAAGCTAATATATTCATTAAAAAAGGTAATAGGCTAGCAATAGGTTCTTCTATTTTATTTGCTTTATTATTTTTCTTCTCTGGCTCTAACATTGTATCTTTGTATACTGATGATACGTCGGTTATTGCACTCTCTGCCAGGGTTATGAGGATAGTAGCAGTTATCCAACCCTTTCAGGCATCTGCATTTTCAGTTTCTGGTGGACTAAGGGGAGCCGGGGATACTGTGTCTACCTTGATTGTTACCATGGTTGGTGTTGTTGTAATTAGGCTAAGCCTAGCATATGTGCTAATTAATATGATGGGTATGGGAATTACTGGGGCATGGATTGCTATGCTATGTGACCAAATTATTAGATGGGCCGGTATAGAGTTTAGGTATAGGACAGGAAAATGGAAGAATATTGAGCTAGGTTAGCCCGATATTCTTCCATTTTTATGGAGTTATTCATTAACTATATCTTGGTTTTTTAATTAAGTCCCTTTGGTCCCTTGCTTGATCCCTTAACTTATCCGGGGCGTTACTTACAATCACTTCCAAAAAGTATCTTAGAGCTTCATTATTATTTCCCAGCCTTCTGTTTAACTCTCCCAAAAGGTACCTCATACTATACTCACTTAAGCCTGCTATAGGGAAGTCCTCTGTTAAGTCAGCTTCTACAAAACCTGTTAAAGCCTCTTTTTGAAAGGTCTTTTCATTTTCAGTATCCTTACTAAGCCTATAGAGCCATGATAGCCTTAGGCAGATTAATGCCTTCTCACTTGCCTTTGCTTCTTTTATAACCGCACTTAATAAGGCTAATTTATGCTGTTTAATTGCAAAGTCAACACTATTTATTTCAGGGATATTCATCTTCTTCCACTGCTTTGAGACCTGCTTAATAAATACCTCTTTTCTTGTTCCCCTTATATTCTTAAAGTAAGTACCTATACCCGCATATCCACACTCATTACACATTGATACCCCGTATAATAAAGGATTAATATCCTCATAATATGTCATAAAATCTGTATCTCTTTCAACTATTCGCAGCGCAGAGGGCCTTACTGTTTTAACTTTTGATCTTGTATAACATACAGGGCATTCTATAGTTTTATCATAGAGACTATTTTTTATTTTAATTTCTTTCTCAACTTTCGGGTCTATTTTTTGTTCCTCTTTCTTTTTATATAATTCTATGCCCGATGTTTCAAGTCCTAGTTGTTCAAGACCTTCAAATAAGTTCACTTTCACACATATGCCTCCTAATTACTTTGTCTATAGTATAACATAATTAGCCCCTAATTACCCTATCCGTAATCTTTTTTATAGAATTATATCCTGTTATGTGAAGCTAACATATGTAGTGAAAGTAAAATAGCCGGTGCATCTTTGACTTTTAAAGATACACCGGCCACATATAGCTGGCATGTTTTTGAGTTCAATAAGTTAATAAGTTAAGTGCCTGGTACCACCATCTAGTTCTACATCTATAGGTTCACCTTTTAATAAATCTATTCTGCTGCCTTCCCTATCTACTGATACTTCTAGTAAACGCCCTTTATAATTTATTTTAAACTTATAGCTATCCCATCCTTTTGGCAAAAATGGTGAGAATGATAGTTGTCCATCATTAGTTCTCATTCCAGCAAATCCATGTACAATAGATAACCAGCTACCACTCATGGATGTTATATGAAGTCCGTCCTCCGTATCATTATTGTAATTATCTAAATCTAGGCGGGCCGTTCTCTTATACATTTCCATAGCCTTATCTTCTAAACCAATCTCTGCTGCCAAAATAGAGTGAATACACGGTGATAAACTTGACTCATGGACTGTCATTGGTTCGTAGAAACGGAAATTCTTCTCTTTTTCCTCTTTTGTAAAATGATTATTTAGGAAGTACATGGACTGTAGCACATCTGCCTGCTTAATGAAGCATGAGCGAAGGATCTTATCCCATGACCATTTTTGGTTTAATGGAATATCTTCTTTGTTTAGTGTATCTACGCTCCTAAGATCCTTATCTAAAAATGTATCATGCTGAACATAAACACCTAATTCTTCATCATATGGAAGGTACATGTTAGCTGCAATTTTCTCCCAGTTTTCCTTTTCATCTTTAGTAACATTCCACTTTTCTATATTTATGGTATTACCTGATTCTTCAAGTTCTTTAATGACTTGCAAGGTATACTCAAGTGTCCACTTGGACATATAGTTTGTATGGAAGTTGTTGTTTACGTTATTTTCGTATTCGTTTGGACCTGTTACACCGTGAAGCATATACTTTTCGCTGCGCTTAGAATAATGAACACGATCTGCCCAGAATCTTGCTATACTAATTAATACATCTACTCCATATTTAGCTAGGTATTCCTTATCTCCAGTATAATTTACATAATTATATATGGCATGGACCATGGCAGTATTACGGTGAATTTCTTCAAATGTAATCTCCCACTCATTATGACACTCTACTCCTGTAAATGTTACCATTGGATATAGGGCACCCTTTAAGCCTTGTGCCTTAGCATTATGGTAAGCCCCCTCTAGCTGATCATATCTATATAATAGAAGGTTTTTTGTTACTTCTGGGTCTGTTATAGATAGGTACATTGGCACGATGTAAGCCTCTGTATCCCAGTATGTTGCGCCACCGTATTTTTCTCCTGTAAAGCCCTTAGGTCCAACATTAAGTCTTTTGTCTTCACCGTAGTAGGTACTAAAAAGCTGGAATATATTATACCTTATGCCTTGCTGTGCTTCTTCATCCCCTACAATATTTACATCCGCCTTATCCCATCTATCTAGCCAAGCATCACTATGATTATCCTTTATAGTATCATAGGTAGCCAGCCTTACACCACTCATAATATTTCTGGCTGAACTTAGAAGCCTATCTTCATCATGATCCCTTGAGGTTGTTACAATAACATATTTTCTTATACCTACTGTTTCATCTTGTTTAGGATTAAATGTTAGGGATGTTTCTGTATACATGCACTTACTTATTGTACTTGCATCAGCATTACCAATTACTTCTACATCCATATTAGCACATACTGTAAATTGTGGCACACCAAATGGATTTTCCTTGGTTTTGGAGATAACAAAGCCATCTCCAACGTCTATTTCATCCCAAAATGTTTCTTCATAGTTAGAGTCCTCATTAGACACATTCCCATCTAGGTAGGGAATCAAAATAATCTCACTTTCATGATTAAGGGGAGTCACCTTATATTCAATAGCACAAAGTTCTTTGGTAGTTAAACTCACGAACCTTTCTGCTTCTATCTTTGTTTTTTTCCCCTCATTTTCTAATATGAAACTACGCTTTAAAACACCATTTTTCATATCCAGTTCATGATAAAAGTCAGTTATTACTTGGACTGCTGTATCAAGTTCCTGTCCATCTATTATCACACGAATTCCTTTAATATCTATAGCATTAATTATCTTGCCAAAATATTCTGGATATCCATTCTTCCACCAACCAACCCTTGTTTTATCTGGAAACCATACACCCGCTATATAGGTTCCATTGTGGCTATCTCCCGAGTACTTCTCTTCGAAGTTACCCCTCATCCCCATATATCCATTACCTATAGATGTAAGACTCTCTTGCAATCTAATGTCATCATGATGCAAAGTACTTGTTTTAATCTTCCACTTATCTATATCGAACAATCTCTTAAACATAGCTGTACTCCTTTCCTATCTTATTATTAGATCTCTTTTAAAATATAAAAACTCATAGGCTCCATATCTATCTTACCAGAGAACACTGTTGTTTTTCTAGTATATAAGTTTAGATATTCTCCCTCTAGCGGGCACCCTATAGTTGTAGTTTCATCATTATTATTAAAGAAAGCGTAAATTGTTGCCTGCTCATCAAATCTTTTAAATCCAATAACATTATTAGTATGATAAATAGAATTATATTCACCATAAACTAAGGTTTTATTATCTTTTCTTATGCTAATTAGTTGCTTAAATGTATTATATAAATCCCTATTTTGTTCTTTCTCGTCCCATATCATACATCTTCTACAATCAGGATCAGGACCACCTTCCATACCAATCTCACCGCCGTAATAAATATAAGGTGTTCCTATATATGCAAATTGGAAGGCTGTTGCTAGGATAATACGCTTTTCATCCGACTCACACTCTGTTGCAAATCTAACTGTGTCATGGCTATCTACCAGGTTCCACATTTGCCTATTAATTGTATGCATATAAGTTGCACGATGCATTGCTAGTCTGCTTTCAAACTCTTCTGCCTTTATGGAGTCTTTTGCGAAAAAATCAGTTACAGCATCTTTAAATGGATAGTTCATAATGCTATCTAATTGGTCACCTTTTAAGAATGAAGATGATTCATGCATGATTTCTCCAATTACAAGGGTTTCTTGATTGATTTCTTTTACGGCATCCCTAAATTGCCTCCAGAAATAATGGTCAACCTCATCACATACATCAAGTCTCCAGCCATCTATACCTACCTCTTTAATCCAGTATCTTGCAACCTCTAGTAGGTATTGCCTTACTTCTTTATTAGATGTCCTAAATTTAGGCATGTAGGCATTGTTATTGCCAAACGTACGGTAGTTCACAAGTGGCTCTTGTACAACCGGGAACTCCTCAACATAGAACCAGTCCTTATATGGTGACTTTTCTCCTTTTTCTATTACATCTTCAAATGCAAAAAAATCATCTCCGGAATGATTAAATACTGCATCAAGCACAACCTTCATTCCCCTGGCATGGGCCTTATCAACTAATTCTTTCATCTTAGCTGTATCACCAAATTGCGGATCAATTTTATAATAGTCCTTTGTATTGTATTTGTGGTTGGATGAAGATTCAAATACTGGTGTCATATAAATAATATCCACCCCTAGGTCTTCTAAGTAATCCAGCTTTTGAATAATTCCCTCTAAGTCCCCTCCAAACATGTTTTCCCTTGTTGGTTTGTCTCCCCATGCCTGTGTATTATTAGGGTCATTTGCTTTATCTCCATTATAAAAACGATCTGGGAATATTTGATATACAACCCCTTCTGAGCCCCAATATACCTCATCTAAAACATCTTGCTCGCATAGGTATGCAAACTGGAAATTCCCCTTTTCCTTAGGTTTAAGTAAACTTTCCATAATTCCAATCTCGCTGTAATACATAGTTTTCTTATTCTTATCTTCTAACATAAATATATACTTAAATCTTTTAGTTTCTAGCGATAACTCTACCTCATAAAAATCAAATAAATCAGTAGATTCTTTTTTTATCATGGTTTTTTTAGTAAAAGGTATTTCAGGTTCATCATACCTATCTTTATACATTATTGTTACATTACTCATATCATTTTTAGCTACTCTTATTCTTATAACTAAAGTATCGTGGTTCTTACCATAGGCATATGGTGCTTCTGTTAAATGCTGAACTGCATGTAAATTCATATTAATCCCTCACCTTCCTAAAACGTTGTCGGTAACGTTACCAATTATGTGTTGTATTATACAGCCCCCACAACCTATTGTCAATTATAAGAATATCTGGTATACCCTTTTTTAGCTACAACTCACGTTACAAAAGCCCCAAAAAAGGATATACCAGATATGATGTTATAAATTAATTTCACATATTCCTGTTGATTCACGTACTACTAATTCTGCCTTAAAAATTTTATGATAATTAGTTACTTCCTTGTTAATCATTTTAAAAAGTATGCTTATACTCTCCTGTGCTATTTGCTCTGCAGGTTGCTTTATAGTTGTAATTGATGGATTATAATACTCCGAAATATCAATTCCATCAAATCCTGCCACTGAATAATCTTGTGGTACTTTTTTACCTGCATCAATAATAGCCCTACAAGCCCCTACTGCTAGGCGATCGGAAATAGCATAAAGTGCCGTAAACTCTATTTTAGATTTTAATAATTCCAAAGTAGTCTTATATCCACTTTTCATCCCATAACTTTCATTAGTTTCTTTTGTTGGTCTAACTAGTTTTTTGTAGTATTCTATATTGTTATCCTTTAATGCCTGCTTATAGCCTTCATATCTTAGCTTACCTATACTTATATCCTCCATAGATGTTGTAAGTATGGCAATTTTTTTATGCCCTAAGTTACATAGATAATCCACCATTTTATAACTTTCCTCAAAGTCATCCACAGATACTGTAGAATAGTTGGTTGATGTTCTACTCTTAGCTAAGCCAATTGTGCTTAGTACATATGGAACTGTTAATTTTTCTAGTTTCCCTTCATTATGTAAAAAATTTCCTCCTAAAAACACAATCCCTGTCAATCGCTTTTCCTTGACCAGCTCGATAGCAACTTCTATTTCATCTTCAGTTTCTTCAACCTTGTGAAGCAAAAAAGAATATTTTCTTTCCTTAATTTCTTTTTCTAAAATACTGATTATTGGATTAAAAAATGAGTTTGTAATACCCTTAATTAGTACTGCAATAGTCTTTGATTCGGCACGTTTTAGATTCCTTGCGCTATTATTAGGCACATAGTTAGTTTCCCTAATTACTTCTAGTATCCTTGCCTTAGTAGCACTATTAATATCAGGGTGGTTATTTATAGCTCTTGATACCGTGGTTACCCCTACCCCACACATTTTTGCTATATCCGTTATTGTAATCTCTTCCATATTGTTACTCCTATGCTTTAATTATAGGCTTGCCACCTAATGCTAGCCTTAAATATTTCCCTGCCTTGTTTTTTTTCTTCACCTAAAATATAAAACTTATTCACATATTCTGTGTCTTTATACACACTAATAATTACTTCTTCGCCTATTATTGCACTTGATGTAAAATTAACCTGGAGATCTTTAATAGTTTTATTTTTGTGTTGATCTAGTGGAAAACAATCCTCAATCCACTGGACATAGCAAGCATTGTTCATATGCATATTAATATCTAAATCTGTATAGTGAACTTTTCTCTTAGAAGTATAAATAGGTTCATCCTTAGGAATTCTAAATCTTAAAAATTTATGCATTTCTTCTTTTGGCATGGCAGGATATTCAACAGGCAAAGCACTAGTCCTTTGTGGTCTGCCTGTTTTTGCATCAACCAAAACATATGCACTATGAATGTTCCCTATTTTTTCTTTATCCTGATTATATATGGCAAAGCTACGCATTGCAAATAACTTATCCTTACCACTTGGCCAGGTTTCTAGGATTACTGTATCATCCCACTTTGGATATGAGTCAATATATATTTGGTATTTAGATATAATCCATGCTAGGTTATGTTCCTCTAATGCATCATAGCCTATCCCTAATTTTTCTGCATGCAAGCTAGAGGTTTCTTGCATTTTATTAATTAAGGCATATAGTTTTAATTTAAAAGTAAAATCTGTTTCTGAAAACTGGACTTTGAATGATTTTGAATATTTATCCATTATATTTTTCCTTTCATCCTCGTAATTTTTTATTATGTAGAACAAGGTGCCTGTTAGCCTACTTTAGAGCTACAGACACCTTGTTTTAGGCTTATAAGTTTGAATCTGTGATAAACATAGCATCACCAAAGCTAAAAAATCTATACTGCTCCTTCACTGCCACTTCATAAGCATTTAGGACATTTTCCTTGCCTGCTAGTGCACTTACTAGCATAATTAGTGTAGATTCTGGTAAATGGAAGTTTGTAATTAGACAATTAACTAGCCTAAACCTGTATCCTGGATAAATAAAAATATTAGTCCAGCCACTTCCATGCTCTAATATCCCCTTACCATTTGTACAGGATTCAAGGGTTCTAGTACTTGTAGTGCCTACTGGAATAATTCTTCCACCTTTTGCCTTTGTATTATTAATTATATCCGCCTGATCTTTTTCTATCATATAAAATTCTGAGTGCATATCATGGTCTTCTATATTATCAATCTTAACAGGCCTAAAGGTACCAAGCCCCACATGAAGTGTTACATAGGCAATTTTTATGCCTTTGTCTTGTATGGCATCTAGAAGCTCCTTAGTAAAGTGAAGGCCAGCTGTTGGTGCTGCTGCGCTTCCATCATGTTTTGAATAAACAGTTTGATATCTTTCCTTGTCTTCTAACTTATGGGTAATATATGGCGGAAGGGGCATTTCACCTAGTCTGTCTAATACCTCTTCAAATATACCTTCGTATTCAAACTTTACAATTCTTTTACCATCATCAATAATCTCTTCCACTGTGCATTTTAGCTGACCGTTTCCAAAGACTATTACATGGCCTGGTCTAGCTTTCTTGCCTGGCTTGGCTAAGACTTCCCATCTATCTGCACCTAGCCTAGTCAGAAGTAATATCTCTACCTTACCCCCTGACCCTTCTTTGGCCCCATATAATCTTGCCGGGATAACTCTTGTGTCATTAAGAACAAGGCAATCTCCAGATTCAAGGTAATCTATTATATTATGAAAGTGTCTATGCCTTATTTCTCCATTTTTTTTATCTAGCACCATAAGTTTTGACTGAGTTCTATCTGTAAGCGGGTCTTGGGCAATCATTTCTTCTGGTAAGTTAAAATTAAAATCTGATGTTTTCATTATGTTCTCCAGTCTAGTGTCCTCTCTAATTAAAGTCTTTGCGTTTTTAGCTCAAAAAACATATCCTTATTATCTCACAAAAACTATTTTTATACCAGCCCGTATTGTTTGGCAGTTTGATATTGTATCTCTTTAGGCCTTGACCCCTCTTCACGTAAATTGAGATATGCTTCAAAATATAAAGGACTATATGGAAAAAAGTAATCTCAAAATATCTGATTATCTGAAAACATCGCTTAGCCGTGGAAAATAGCCCTCATCTCCGAATGTATAAGGGATAATAATTTTCATTTTCTTTTCATTTTTATCCCAATAATCCCATACGGACGAATCCCACGGAACCTCGCCGTTCGCCTTGTGTGCCATTGCTACTCCTGCATATTGTACTGGAAACGTTTCTCCATCTACCGTTATATTGAAGTATTGTGGTTCGTAGTTATACTGGAGGTTGCTTTCATAATTCGCCTTAAATGTCATTGTATCCTTTGCATGAAAACGGGCGTTATCAAAAGTTTGATCAATACTTCTTTCAATCTTTCGGTCGATAATGACCCACTTATCATCTCTAAATGAGTCAAAATTCAGGATAACACCGCTTGCATATTGCGGCGATAGGTCAAGATAAGAGTCATAGGAGCCTATCCATCGATCGATCTGTGTTTTGACACCTTCACTTTGATAATCCCATTTAAATCCTAACTCTTGATTCAAATCCACATATAAGCCATCAATCCACTCTTGGTATTTATCCTTAATCCCTTCATCAAATTTGCTCATTTCACATTTTATAGTCATTTGTATAGAGCCTGTGTATAATCCAAATGGTCCCCTGTCACTTTCCCTCATCTTACCCTGTTTCTCAAGGGAAATATTGAAGATCCATATTTCTAAATTACCTGGAATATCAAAGAATGTAAAATATCTGCTGTCTGTGGCATCCA
>CAYUEJ010000022.1:0-12706 GCA_964442565.1 uncultured Candidatus Epulonipiscium sp. | reverse complement strand
CTTCAACACACACAACTTACGTCGCAAAAGTGTTGAAGATAGGACCCCAATCCCCGCTAGGTCGCTAGGTGCAATATATAACAACCCATCCCTCCATTTATTGCATTTTATATTGTATTAAGGATGTAATAAGCTGATAAAGTTCTGTATATACCCTAGGATTTAAGCCTGTGATTTCCTCAATTCTAGATAGGCGGTAACCCAGACTATTGCGGTGGATGTGTAATTGTTTGGCAACTTTAACGACTTCACCGTCATTTAGTATATAACTTTCTAAGGTATCTAATACATCCATACCCTTTTCTGTTTTTGCCAAATCTTCTAAAATTCCTAGTAACCTTTCATCTCCTTCACTTTTTGTGGCTCTATCAATATAAGATACATTCTTAAATTCCACAATTTTATTTTTTATGTTAAAGCTACGGACTATAGCTACAGCCTTCCTAGCCTGCCTTAGTGAGTTTCTAATAATTATATCAGCATCTCCAAGGCCAGCTATTAATGGAATATCTTCAATAATTTGCTTAGCTCTGTTTATCATACTAGGATTATCTAGCATAAGAACTATATTTGTATTTTGAGCTAAAGAAATTACATATTCTTCACTCCCCAAATATCCTAAGTTTAATTTATTCTTTTCTGCACCTTCAATATATAAAACCCTCCTAGGTTTCATAATATCTATCCCCAAATCTTTCCCTTGGCTTATAAAATCATGTTTATATTCATCACGCTTATAAACCCAGTGAAATATGAATTCTTCCCTTAGCTGCTCTTGAACCCTTCGTTCCTTAAATCTATATTCCTGACTTACGAGTAGCTCGGCAGAACCTTTAACTAGAGAGGCAAAAGGCTCTACAATTTCCAATTCCCCTGTAATTCCTATAACCCCTATAATCTTATCTTGGAATATAATAGGCATATTGACCCCTGGTTTTATACTTGATGAATGATTTAAAACAGAAACCATAGAACCTTTTTGGATAGCCTCAATTGCACCTTTATGGGCTTTTCCTATTCTCGCCTTATCTCCACTTGCTATTATTATACCCTGCTCATCCATTATATTTATATTATATGGTATTGCTGCCATCATTTTTTCAGTAATATTGCTTGCTATTTCCTTTGTAAGTTTCATAATGGTTACTCTCCCAAACCTTCTTATGCAAATTTCAAACAGTTAACATCTAACAGGTATACAACATCTTTTCTTTCTACCACTATAGTAATTTTCTTCTTTAATTCTTCATCATCTAAAATCTTATTAATCAGTTCCTTAGTTGGATTAATCGCAAAAGGATTCCCAACCATTTTAAGCATGGAAAAGTCCCCTGATGTGTCTCCATAGGCATAACTATTTTCAATATCGATATCGTATTTATCTATAAGCCCTTCCAAGGCTTTTTTCTTACTCTTAGAGTCCCACATTGGAATAACTTCTCCGGTATAATTCCCATCATCACCTACCTTATAAACTGTTCCCCTATAATCATCCATATTATATTTTTGTGACATTTCCCTTACTAGTTCTACCGGGGAACCTGATATGGCAATAACCTTATGTCCGCACTCCTTATGCCACTTAATCTTATCCCTTGAGAAGGTATAGATCCTATCTCCTTTTTGCTCTATAACACGTTTTGATACATACTCCATGTGGACAGGGCTAGTTCCTTGTACCGCCTCCGTATGAGCATCTACCATCTTTAGTAGATAGGTGTCGTAGGTTCCCTCCCTCTTATCCCAGCTAATAAAGGCTGGTCTTACCTCCTTATGCCACTTGCTTTGTTCTATCATTTCATAGTTAATCATTTTCTTAAATACATCCTTAATTAACCCTTCTCTATAAATCGTTCCATCAATATCAAAAAATGCCGCTATCTGTTTCATGGCTCTCCTCCTTTTTCTGCTATAGTATTATATGTTTATTAACAATTATAGTGTATTTATAATACTCTTACAAGGGTTGATATGTTGACAAAGATTATGCTCCATTATAAAATAATTATGCCCATATTAAAAACAAATAACTAAGGATGACGATAATGGAAAAATATAAATTAATTGAAAGAAGTATTATAAAAAAATACCGTAAACCTATTTGGAAAAGTTTTATTAGCGCTGTTAATAAATACGAACTTATCCAAGAGAATGATAAGATTGCAGTATGTATATCTGGTGGTAAGGATTCTATGCTACTTGCAAAATGTATGCAGGAAGTACAACGACATGGTAATATCCCATTTGAACTCGAATTTTTGGTAATGGATCCAGGATATAATGAAGTCAACCGTGAGATGGTTACTTATAATGCTAAGGTTTTAGATATACCTATTACAGTATTTGAGACAAGGATTTTTGATATTGTATCGGATATTGATAAATCTCCGTGCTATCTTTGTGCAAGGATGCGCAGGGGGTACCTATACAATAATGCTAAGGAGTTAGGTTGCAATAAAATAGCCCTTGGCCACCACTTTGATGATGTAATCGAGACCACCCTAATGAGTATGCTCTATAGTGGCCAGATCAAAACTATGATGCCAAAGTTACATAGTACTAACTTTGAGGGAATGGAACTTATCCGCCCCCTATTTTTAGTTAAGGAAGCGGATATTATTGCTTGGTCTAATTATAATGATTTAAAATTTATTCAGTGTGCCTGTAGATTTACAGAAAACTACAAGACCCCTGGCAGTGGTGTTGATTCCAAAAGAGCCGAAATGAAAGAGCTTGTTAAGACCTTTAGAAAAACAAACCCCTATATCGAGGGCAATATCTTTAAAAGCGTTCATAAGGTTAATTTAGAAACTGTCATAGGCTATAGTGATAAGGATGGACACCATAGTTTTCTTGATAATTACTAGACTAGGCTTTGCTAATAGAAAGAAGCTTGTTTTTTAGTTCTTGTTCGATCTTATTTAGTTCAATCTCTGCCTCTGCCCTTTGCCTACGGCCATCAGCCTGGATTTGCATAACTTCATCAAGGGTAGAAAGTAGAGATTCATTAGTGATTCTGATTGTTTCCATATCAACAATCCCTCTTTCTGACTCCTTAGCAGTCTCAATAGTGGCCATTTTTAAGGTTTCCGCATTTTTCTTTAATAGCTCATTGGTAAGGTCTGTAACTTCCCTTTGTGCCTTGGCAGCTTGGGTGGAATGGGTCACACCTAGGGCAAGGACCATTTGAGATTTCCATAAGGGGATTGTATTAACTATGGTTGATTGAATCTTTTCTGCCATTAAGGTGTCATTACCTTGGACAAGTCTAATCTGCGGGGCCATTTGAATAGAAACCATTCTTGTAAGCTCCAAATCATGAATCTTTTTTTCAAAACGGTTACAAATCCCTACTAAATCATTAACGGCCTGGGCATCTTCTGGCAATCCACTCCTAGTAGATTTATCTACTAAAACTGGCAGTTCCTCCCCCCTTACCGTTTCTAACTTTCTCTTACCTGCTATTATATACATTGAAAGCTCTTTAAAATAGGTCTTATTTAACTCATACATTTTATCTAGCATAGCAATATCTTTTAGCAGCTGGATTTGATTAGCTTCTAGTACACTACAGATTTTATTTATATTAACATCCGCCTTATCATATTTTGATTTCATAGCTGTTAATTTATTAGTGTTTTTCTTAAAGAAACCAAAAAAGCCTTTTTCATCTTCTTCTACATCAAAGCTCTTTAGCTCAGTCGCAACACCAGCGAGCATTTCTCCAATTTCTCCCAAGTCCTTAGTTCTAACATTATTTAAGGATGTTTCAGAAAAATCAGCTATTTTCTTCTGGGCACCAACACCATATTCAAGTATTTGGCTAGATTTATTTAAATCTATTTTTTTTACAAACTCATTTACAGCCTTTTCTTCCTCTAATGAAAGGGTAGTTTCTTGCTTTATAATAACATCTTCTTTAGTTGTTTTGATTTCATCAAAGGGCTCAAAGGTTAATGTAGGTATTTCATTGCTCATCTTAACACTCCTTTACTTGTCATCACTTATACTCTTATTTGTTAATCCCTCTTGTGTAAAAATTGTTTCAAGTACTGATATATCTGTTGATATATCAAGTGCAACATCTTCAAATAAGCCATCTAGTAGGTTTTCAAATGCATCATAAATGGTATCCATGGTTTCTTCTATTTCTTTTTTGGCAGTTAAAATATTTTTACCCTGAACTGGTTGATAGTCTAGCTTTGCATAGGTATCAGCTAGTTTTACTGTTGTAGGCAGGAAATATTCTGTCAGCCTTTTTATTTGCGTGATTTTATCAGGATGACCTTCTACATATTCAAATATTTTTTCTGCTATATCCTCAAGCTTATATAATTTATTGGATAGCTCTTCTCCAGGGATTAAATCATTAGCATGTTTAATTTCTTTTATTAACCTTCTACCATCGTTTATTATGCTACGTTCATCCTGGGTTAAGTTATGGTTTTCAAGATGCTTCTTCTTGTTTTGCTCCTCTAATGCTTTCATTTTTGCTCCCTGCTGAAGCTTAATATATTCTTCATAGTATTTATGATTAAGCATAAAATAAACATTTTGTTCATCAAGGTGTCCTTCAGGGAACATTCCAAGTTGAATCATCTTTTGCAAGTCCTTTACTGCTGCCCTATCGGTTTGCCCTGTGGCAGCAGATAGCTCTTGTATTTGGCAGTAATAGCGCTTATTTAACTTCCTGGTATATCTTTCAAATCTTCTTAATCTCTTCCGCATTTTGTTCCCATTTATAAGAGCTATTATGCTAATAATTAGTAGTGGGACAAAACCCCAGCCAATAGTATGGAATACAGCCTTAACACCAGTTGCATATCCTAGTATTGTCATTAGTATAATCGGTATGCCAAATCCGACTACTCCTATGGATCCAAATATAGTTAATAAAACTCCTGATACCTTACCAACTGGAATAGCTAGTTTATTATTATTCATCTCCCCTATCCTCCTCAGTTATAATCTAATCTTTACCCTATTATACCCCAAAAAAAGTGGGAAGTATATAATGAAGGGCACACAACTCTTGGTTGTAAACATACCTTTCATTATATACTTCCCACTAGCAGTGGATCCTAATGCAGTTTATTAAACTCTCCATCTATCATTCTGCTATAAATCCCTGGGTAGGAGTCTGGGATAATTGTAGCCCCTACCACCTTTGAGTAGAACTCTATGGCATCACTGGCACCACCAATAATAGCGTATCCATAACCCATATCCCTCATATCTAATAGGCATTTAAGTAATAGTACTGTACCTACCCCTTTTCCTCGTACTTTTTCTGAAACACCTGTTGGTCCAAAAAATCCTTTACCAGTTGTATCATAACAGGCAAAGCCCACTACTTCCTTATCTTTTATAGCTATAAAGCATGATGCTGGGTCATTATATAAAGCCCTCTCAAACTCATTGGCCCAGTTGATTTCAAACTCTGTTTTAATAAAATCCATAATCCTAGATTTATCTAAAGCTAGTGCTCTAACAATCCTTATATTATCTTCTTCTAACTTATCTAGGTTTTTTATCTTATCTTCTAATTTATACAGTTTTACTAATAAGTCTGCTACCATAGCTACCCCCTAATCAATCATACGAATGTGTACGTTATCAGTTGATTGTAAGAATTCATTAGATAACCATATTTTATCAGTTCCCATTATTGGATCGTATATGGTTTCCTGCCTTATCCCTTCCACAGTAAAGTTCCTTTTATCTAAATCTTGTTTTTCGTATTCAAGTAATAGCTTAGTACCCTGAACCTCAATTTCTATATTCATAGATTCAAATGGCATATCCTTAGCTGGTGCAATAAATACCCCTTCATATGTTGGCTCTATACCAAATACAAATCTTACTATAGATTTGAATGCAACATTAGAACTTCCTGTTTGCCAGTCTTGCATAGATTCACCATCTATTTGTTTTTCAGCGTTTAGGCCATATGAGTTTGGCATAACGTATGGTGATACGGAAACCTTTTCATGTGTAAATGGTAAAATCTTAGTAAGCTGGTCCCATGCTTTCTTTGATTCACCGATCTGGAATAAGGACATGATTGCAAACGCACTTGCATGGATATATGCAGCCCCATTTTCTGCAGTTCCTGCTGGTAAGTTTGGAATACGACCTATTCCTGGTGTTCCCTTATCAAAAGCCGGCTCAAATGTCTTAAGTCCGTACTTAGAATCTAATCTATCGTAAGCTGATAAAATCGTGTTTTTTATTTCTTTATCCGTTCCATCATACATACCAGATAGGGTCCAGAAAGCATTAGATGTTATACCATCCCTTGCCTTATCATCAGGGTCATTATAACTTCCTACAAAGTATGACCTGTCATCTCCCCAACCATGCACGATGCGCTTTTCCCCTTTATCGTTACTGACAACTGCGTACTTTTCTAACCCCTGTTTTATTTCATCCATAGCCACCTTATATTCTTCAATATTAGCTTGATACTTCTCTTTATCTAATGTCTCAAGAAGATCAATCATTTCATGGCAATTTTGGTAAACTTGAAGTGTCGCCATAACAGAGACCCCTGTACCATATTCCTTACCTGCTTTCTTGGTTACCCCTAACCCATCTAAAGCATCGTTCCAATCCCCATATAATGCAAGTACACACTTTGTATCTTCGTGGTCACGATTAACAAGTAAAAAATCCATTATATCAAACATATGCTGCAAAACACTGCTTGTCTTATCAGACTTTACTGCCAGATGTGCCTTATCATCTACAACATCATAATACCCTGCTATTTCATCTAAAAACTTAAAATCATGAGTTAGTCTTAGGTATGTTGATATTGTTGATATTACCCATACTCCTTGGTCAATGAATGGCCTAAGGTCCATATTCGGACTTTCTCCTTCATGGGTTGGTAATGAGTATTGCCTTGGGCATCTTCCATCAGGTGCAACAAAATCTAGTGCTTCTAGCATCTTAGTTTTAGCTACCTCTGGTTGCCAGTATATCAATCCCTCTAGAGCCTGGAATACATCTCGTATACCAATTAATGAGAAATTTGATAACTGTATATAACCTTTAATTAAAGAACAAAATTCAACTTGTTTTTTAAGGTGTTCAAAAAATGATTCAAATACCTCTTCTTTAATTGCAGGTAAGTTGGATTTCCCAAGTTTTGCAACAAGCTTGCTTTGTTGCTGTTTTTCTGCCTTTAGCATTGCCATTTCTGCTTCATCTGCCTCTTGGCTATTAGGAGCTTTAGAAATGATTCTATCTTTATCTTCATCTGTAAAGCAGCAATCCATATTAGTATCTAATCTAGCGTAGCCATTTATCCCCAGTTTTAATGAAACCAAGTCTGCAGCTATTGCCACTTCTGTAAATGTTGTAACTGACTTGTTCCCTATGCTACCTTCTCTTAACGCCTCGGGTGTATGTAGTGAACTCCTTGTCCCCCCAACATAATTATTCCTAGATGTAGTTTCTTCTTTTTTTATTATACTAACATCTTGAGATAATTCAATATTTCTTGTGAATACCCCATAATTAGGAACCATAAGTCCTCTGCCTTTTTCTTCGTACACCTCGATTAAAAAGCTATCTAAGTTTTGATCTCCCTGTGCTGGTATAACGCTCCCCTGCCTAAACCAGCGGTTTTCTGCACCTTCCATAACAGCATTCTTAAGGAAAGGATTAAAATATGAAGATATAAACACCTTAGATGCCTTACCGCTATTGTTTTCCACCATAGTAGTAAAATACATCTTTTTATTGACATCCACAAAGACTCTAATTGCAAAAATCAAATCATTTGCTTCCGTCATATAATATACACTGCTTGGTGTAAAGACAGTATATCTAATAACCTCAATATCTGTTTCTATAATTGGTACAGATAGTAATGAAATTACTTCATGCTTACCTGACTCATCATACAATCCCGCAAAAAAGGCTATTTTAGGCTCCTGTCCTTCTGAAGCTCTTAAATAGGGTGAAAATAAACCTTCATTTGAATGCATATATCCTGATGTACATGCCCAAAAGTTAAAACCGTCTTCACCAAAGGGATATCTATTATCCCCATCCTCCCTTGGTAAGTTTAAAATATGGTTATCCTTTATAAAATACGCTTCCCCTGGCATACTGCTTTTCTTAGCTAGTTCAGGATTATCCATTAGTCTATGATATTGCTGTGAATATTCTTTTATGTTTTGTAAAAATCCCATTATCTCCACCTACACTTTATCAAATAGTTTCTTTGCATCGTTAAATTCAAATTCCCCATCTATAAATATTGCATCTACAAGGGCATTTAGTGTCACCTGGGAAAGTCCACCAGTTATAATAACGCTGTCACAGTACTCCGCTAGTAAAGGAGCATCTTCAGGGCTTCTTGATGCAACACCTATTATTGTTTTATCTTTGCAAAATTGACGTATATACTTAATTGTTTCTATTTGTTTTTCAAAATGATATGCATTAACAGTTGTAAAGATTACTACATCAGATATAATTGCAATATCCCCAACGGATACCATTTCCATATAAGTAGGTTGCCATGGCATGATTGCCTCTTTAGTGTCTGTGTGATTTATTCTAGCTTGAATCGTATCTTCTATAGATAGCGTATCATATAGGTTAATAGCATCGCTCATTACAAGCCTTGCTGGATTCCCCATAACAATCCCTAGTTTTTGCTCAGGTTTTAATTTAAGTGGGAACATATCTGGCTCACTCTTATAGTTAATTAAGGATTTTCTTGCAATTTTATATGCTATCTCATCGCCTTCTTCTTTCTTAAAGGTTTTTTCTATTTCCCTAGGCTTAGCATTATGTTTTTCTTTATGTGTTAGTACCCTAAGACAGGCATCATTTATTCTTTCTTCTGATATCCTTCCTTCTTTTACACACTCTTCTATAAAGTCAACATACCATGGACCTGCACAAGTGGACATAAGTATGTCACATCCTGCATTCATTGCCATAACTAGGGATTCCTTCTCACCATATACATCCAAGATTGACTTCATAACTAAGTCATCTGTTATAATAAGGCCTTCAAATCCCATATTCTCCCTTAGGTGACTTATAACTTTAGCTGATAATGATGCTGGGAACTCTGAATCTAGTGCATCAAATATCCCATGGTGCATCATAATACATTCAAGTCCACCATCTATAGCTTTTTGGAAGGGGAATAACTCAACATCTGTCAACCTTTGCATATCGCCTGGGTGCCTATCAGCTTCAAAGTGAGTATCTTCTTGGGTTATTCTCATCCCCGGAAAGTGCTTACCACATGCTATAATACCTTCTTCTTGTAAGCCTTGTACATAGCGCATCCCCATAGCTGCAACTACCTCTGGTTTATCTGAGTACATCCTATTATCAACAACTGGTACACCATTTATCCTATCATAACTTACATCTAAAACTGGTGCATAGCAAATATCAATCCCTGCATATTTAAGCTCTTTACCTGAATGTCTTCCCTGCTTATATGCCATGTCTTCATCATTGGCAAATCCTAGGGCCATATTTCCCGGGAACATTGTTGTTCCTTTGTGTATAGCTGCAAGTTGTCCACCTTCTTGATCAATCGTTAAGAAAAATGGAAGCTTAAATCTATTATCTGCTGCATGGGCTTGTATATTTTCTCCCATTTGTTTTAGCTGTTCTAAGTCTCTAACATTATTTCCCGAGAAATATATTATGCCTCCAAGTTCATTCCTCTTATTCATTTCTATTAGGTGGTCTGGCAAATCACTATATCCTTGATAATACTGTACAAATGTTTGCCCTATTTTTTCTCTAAGTGTCATTTGGTTTAAAATCTCTTGTGCATTCATTTAACCCTTCACCGCCCCCGCTGTTAATCCTTTGATAATGTTTTGTTGTAATGCTAGGTAAACAACCATAACTGGTATAATAACTAGTGTTACTGCTGCTGCCATAAGCCCAAAGTCTGTTCCACCGTACTGAGAACTGATTTCTCTAAGTAGGGCAGAGATTGGGAATGTCTCACGTTTTCTAAGTATAACCATTTGCATAAATAGATCATTGTATGACCATAAAAATGTAAATATTGATACTGTTGAGAATGATGGCTTAGATACAGGCACAACAATCCTTGTAAATACCTGCCACGGATTACATCCTTCTACAACAGCCGACTCCTCAAGTTCAAGAGGTATACTACTCATAAAGCCGACTAGTATAATAATGGCAAAGGCTAGGTTGCCCGCCGTTTGTGGTATAATTACACCGATAAACTTATTGTTTAAGTTAAGCTTCATTAATATCATAAAAACTGGTACTATGGTGGCAAATGCTGGGAATAAAAGTGCTGCTACTAAGGCCCCGTGAATAATCTTTTTCCCAAAGAAATCATATCTTGCTATAACATAGGCTGCTAGCCCACCAAAGAACATAACGAGTATAACAACACTTCCTGATATTATTAAACTGTTTAGGTATGCTCTTCCAATTCTCATTTTTGTAAAAGCTGTTATATAGTTAGCTAGTGTACCTGTTGTTCTATTTACTATACTAAATGAATCCTTTAGGATAATATCCTTTTGCTTAAATGAGTTGTTAAATACCCAAACAAGTGGATATATCGTAGTTAGTGACCATAAAACAAGTATAATATGCAGTATCAATTGACTAAAACTAAATTTCTGTCTATTTTTCTTAAATTTAATATCTTCCATACCCTCTCACCTCTCCTTCTTTAACCTACATATCAAGATCATCTTCTGATGTTAATAGTGTATTTACTGCTACTGATATAACAAGTCCTAACACTACTATAAGTACTGCTATTGCTGAGCCATAGCCTGGCCTTGCTGCGTTGAATACCACGTTGTATTGATATGTACCTAGTAGATAGGTTTTACCTGCTGGTGCACCACGCTCTGCAATTACCCAAGGAAGGTCAAATACTTTA
The DNA here is from genome assembly GCA_964442565.1 of uncultured Candidatus Epulonipiscium sp. Classification (GTDB taxonomy): domain Bacteria; phylum Bacillota; class Clostridia; order Lachnospirales; family Cellulosilyticaceae; genus JAAYSX01. The sequence goes on along the minus strand of CAYUEJ010000022.1, from coordinate 1,779 downwards.
AGAGCCCCTGTAATAGCAAGAATCATACATGATTTAATAACACTCTTTAATAATGGTATTGTAATATAAAATACTTGTTTAAGGCCGGTTATACCATCTATAGCTGCTGATTCATAAATATCTTCCGGAATTCCTGTTATCCCAGTTAAGATAATCACAAAATAGAATCCCACATATTGCCATATTACCGGAATACTAACCATTACCATTGCTTTAGCATCATCTAACCAAAGCACCTTTTCACGCCCCATTTTCACAAGTAATTGGTTAAACATACCAAAGTCAAAACTGTACATTAAGTTAAACATAAGTCCAATTGCCGTTGCTGATATAACTATTGGGAAAAAATATACTGTTCTATAAAACTTCTGTCCTTTTTTTACGCCATCTACCATTAACGCCAATACAAGTCCTAAACCTGCCTGAAACACAACTGCTAAAACTGTAATTGTTAAAGTATTTTTTAACGCAATCCGAATGCTTCGATCTTTAAACATCTCACTATAATTTGCAAGACCAATAAATGTCTTGCTTGTTCCCCCGAGGTCTTTTACATTAAAAAGACTGTGGTATATACTAAGTACGAATGGATAATATAAAAATCCAACTATTAGAATTAGTGTCGGTGCCAAAAATAGCCACGCAATTTTCTTATTCTTATACATCATTGTGCCTTCCCCCCTTTGATTTTAGCTAAATAATCTGGTTTTTTAGAAAAAGATAACAGTTGACGTCATGATGACTCTTCAACTGCTATCTTTTAACATCATTGCTACTTATCTTTAATTATTTATTACCTATATTATTCTTTGCTAAGAATAATAACTTCATCTACTACTGCTGCTGGATCTTCTTCGCCTGTTGCAATACCTGGAATTAAGCTAAGAAGTTTATCCCAAGCTGGCTTAGCTAACCATGAGTCTACTGGCATATCCATGTTTTTAGCTGATGCTTGCATTTTGAATCCATCAATAGCTGGTCTTGGTAATCCTTCTACTTCACCAACGTCTGCTGATGGTGTTCCACCTGTTGCAACGAAATCACCAATTACATCTGTTGATGTCATTTTTTCGATGTACTTAACTGCTGCTGTACGTTTTGCTGGGTCTTCCCATGCTTTTGTAGTAATATACCAACCTGTTGAGAATCCACTAACGATATCACTTGGATCTGCTTTTCCGCCTGGTACTACTGGTAATGGAATAACTGTGTAGTCTTCTGGAACTTCAAATCCACCAATTGCCCAGTTACCGTCTACGAACATTCCTGCGTTTCCGTTATTGAACATTTCTCCAACGATATCGTTGTTTGTTGAGTTTGTATCTTTAGGGAATGCACCCATGTCATATAGTGTCTTGAAGTATTCAAGTCCTTTTACCCAATCATCTTTAACTGCTGCGATATCTTGGTTCTTATGTGTTTCTACTCCACCTTGTGATAGAATTAAGTGCTCTATCCAGTAGTGTGGTAAGTGTCCTAAAGCTGCTGCTACTGGAACAATACCATTAGCAGAAAGTGTTTCTACTGCTGTTTCAAATTTTGCCCAGTCTGTTGGTAACTCTAGTCCATTTTCTTCAAATACTCTTGTATTAACGAACATTCCTTCATAGAATCCTCTTACTGGAACCGCATATGTGTTACCATCAAATTCTTGAACTGATTTAAGTACCCCTTCTGATATGTTTGAAGCATAATTTGGGAATTCAGCACGTATGTCTTCTATTGAAACTACTTTACCTTGTTCAATCATAACTTTTGCATCTACCCCTGTGAATGTAA
>CAYUEJ010000021.1:0-12759 GCA_964442565.1 uncultured Candidatus Epulonipiscium sp. | reverse complement strand
AAATGTTGTCAAGAGAGGGAGAATATTTATATGCAACACTTCCGTAACCTACGCCGTGGTCATGATATGCTATTCAACGCTTTTCAACCTAAGTTGTGTGCGTTGAATAGCATATCATGACCACCCATTTAGACAAGATTGTTGGAAATTAAAAAATTAGTCATCTTGTTATCCCAGGTTTGTTCGGGGGTTTTATCAAGTGTAAAAGAAGAGTAAGCAGTCCCGGTAATACAGGATATAGCCTTATCCTTAAAGGTTATATTAAGGAAAAATGTTGATGCCAGGTCAGAAATTTGCTGAGTTTGATCAGGTGAAGTAGAAAGAATGATTTTGAAATAGCTAGGGGATTTAGTCCCCTTAATTAGCTCCAACATGTGTGGCCTAAGCTCAGACCAGGCTAAATAATCCCCGAGACCATCCAGCTCATCAGAATCATAAAAATCAATATTCCTTTTCCCATCTATGTGAATTTTATAAGATGTATGAAGTGTAACTTCACGCACCTCAAAAAAATCAAAAAGGTCCTTCTTAAGCAAGCAGCCCATAAATAAATTATTATTAACAACAGGAAGCGTAACCATAAATACCCCCTTTCATAGCCATGAATTTTAATATTACTTAAATGTTACTTCATCTAAAAATAATCCTTGGGGAGATACAGTGTAGCCTGCAGCAGCCCTAGACTTGGCAGCAAAGATATTATTGATATCAGAAGGCCTTTTTTTACCTAGCCCGATTTCAATGAGGGTGCCAGTAATAATACGCACCATATTGTGTAAAAACCCACTACCTTCAAATACTATATCTAAATTATTGCCATCTTTTACAAGTTCTAGACGTGTAATAGTGCGTTCATTTGATTTGACTTTGCTTTTACGAGATGTGAAGCTTTGGAAATCATGGGTACCAAGAAAATATTCGCAGGCCTCTTCCATTAATCTGTAGTTTAACTTCTCTGGAACATGAAGGCGATATTGGCGATCAAATGGATTAGGTGTTAAGCCTGTACGTATTTGATACACATACCTTCTAGAAGTAGCATTAAATCTAGCGTGAAAACGAGGGCCAGCTTTAGTTATAGAAATAATAGAAATATCCTTTGGCAAGTATTCTGTTAGATACTTAAATATTTCATCCGGTGTTGTTTTAAAGTCTGTATGAAAATTAGCTACCTGAGCCCTGGCATGGGCCCCAGCATCTGTGCGCTCTGCACCTATAACCTGAACTTCATCATTTGTCATTCTACTAAGGACAGTTTCGATTTTTCCTTGAATTGTATCTTCATTATTTGTAAGACGTTGCCAACCTTTGTATCTTGCACCATCATACGCAACAATTAATTTATAATTAGCCATATAAAAACTCCCATCTATTGATTGTGTCAACCACTTTATTATATCACCCCATTATATCACAAAAATCTGCTATAAAAGTCAAAAAGTCATTGACACTGAAAAATATATATTATATAATTGGATAAATTAATAAATTAAAGTCTTAGAACAAAAGTAGTACTTATTAATATATTGTTATAGCGAGCCAGCGTTGGTGGAAGGTCTGGTACATAAATAATAAGGAATGGATTTGGGAGATGCCAGGCGAAAGTATATACAAGTAGCTGTAGCCGTGACCTTACGTTATAGAGGAAAGATATCGAATACCGTGTATTCCGTATCGGATTAAGGAAAAACTTAAACCAACATACGGTATTTTATCTATATTTATTATGGATGAAATACTTTTTTGTTATATAAGGTTTTTTAAAGTTAGGTGGCACTATAACCATATAGTCCTGATTTTATCAGGGTTATATGGTTTTTTATTTTATAATAATTAAGCGGGAAGGGGTAAAGGGTATGATGAAGCAAGTGTTTGGAGATTTTGGAGGGCAATTTGTTCCGGAGAAAAACAAGCTAGTTTTAGCTGAGTTAGAAGAGGCTTTTTTAAAGTATAAGGATGATGAAGATTTCAAAAAAGAGTACGATTATTATCTGAAACAGTATGTAGGAAGACCATCGCCACTGTATTTTGCAGAAAGACTAACAGAGCATTTAGGCGGGGCTAAAGTCTACCTTAAAAGGGAAGATTTAAACCATACAGGATCACATAAAATTAATAACGTTCTTGGACAAATGCTTCTAGCAAAACGCATGGGAAAAACTAAGGTTATTGCTGAGACGGGGGCTGGTCAACACGGCGTTGCAACGGCAACAGTAGCGGCTCTTATGGGGATGGAATGTGAAGTTTACATGGGAGAAGAAGATGTAAGGCGCCAGGCAATTAATGTGTTTAGAATGGAGATGCTAGGGGCTAAAGTTGTTAAGGTAACCCATGGCACAAAGACTCTAAAAGAAGCGGTAGATGCGGCGATTGAAGCTTGGGTTGATGCATCGTCAGATACATTTTATGTATTAGGGTCAGCCGTTGGACCACATCCTTACCCAACAATTGTACGTGAATTCCAAAAAATAATCGGAGAAGAAGCTAAAGATCAGTTACTTGAAGTAGAAGGTAAATTGCCTAATGCAGTTATTGCTTGTATTGGTGGGGGAAGTAATGCAATTGGGGCTTTTACAGCTTTTGTACCACACGATGAAGTTAAACTTATAGGAGTGGAAGCTGGAGGACAGGGGGTAGACACTGATAAGCATGCCGCGACCATTACAAAAGGACGCTCTGCGGTTATTCACGGAATGAAAACCCTTTGCTTAGTAGATGATCAAGATGAGCCATTGCCAGTGTACTCCATATCACCAGGGCTTGATTATCCTGGAGTTGGGCCAGAACATGCATTTTTAAATGAAACTGGAAGAGCTCAGTATGAGGCAATTACAGATGCCGAAGCTATTGAGGCCTTGCAAGTTCTGTGTAAACTAGAAGGGATTTTACCAGCTATTGAGAGTGCCCATGCAGTTGCTTACGCAATGAAATATGTCCCAGCAACTAATAAAGATGAAATCGTCATTGTCAACGTATCTGGAAGAGGAGATAAGGACGTAGAAGAGATTGCAAAGTATCTAAAGTAAAACCAGCATAAAAATATCGGAGACTACAAATAGTCGCCGATATTTTTGTGCACTTTTTTTAAATGAAAATAACTGTGAAAACTTGTTAACCGTCCCCCAATATGTTACGATGTAGAAAAGGTTTTCTATACTATATATGTGAGGAGGCAACACATGAAAAAAACTATAGGGGACGTTGCTAAAGAGGCAGGGGTATCCATTGCAACAGTATCTAGGGTTATCAATGGCAACTACCCTGTAAAGGAATCTACAAGAAAGAAAGTACAGGCTGTAATTGACGAGATGGGATTTGAACCTAATGTTCTTGCCAGGGGATTGATTAATCGCAAATCAGATACTATAGGTGTAATTGTACCTAGTATTACTAACCTGTTTTTCCCATCAGTAGTTAAGGCTATTGAGAAAACATTAAGAAGGCAGGGCTATCACATTTATTTATGTGATACGGATGCAGACCCAGATAAAGAACAGTCATATGCAAAATCATTATCATCAAGGCAGGTAGATGGGATTATTATAATTGACCCAACAATTCAAAATATGAAAAGTGGTTATTTTACAGAACTAGGGAAAAAACTGCCATTAGTATTTATTAATGGATATAGCAAGGATATAGATTGTAACTTTGTGCTCAACGATGAGCAACTAGGTGCATCCCAGGTCATGGATTACCTATTTTCATTAGGCCATGAGAAGGTAGCCTTTATGAGGGGAAGACAAAGTTATTCTTATGATATAAAAGAAGAAGTTTATACACAAAAGATGAAAGAACATAATCTAGAAAGCAGCATAAATATAGTAAATATTGGCGAAGGTAATACAGAACAGACAGTGAACGAGGCCATGAAAAAGGCAGAAGAGTTTTTGATAAAGAAGCCGGAGACAACAGCGATATTTGCCTGTAACGATATTATGGCACTAGGTGTTATTAATGCCAGCCGCAGGATTAATAAGGCAGTTCCAGAAGACTTATCGGTTATAGGGTTTGATAATATAGACCTATCAGTGCTTATAGAACCCAAACTTACGACAGTCGATCAAAATATGAAAAAACTAGGTGATACGGCAGCTACAATACTAATAGAAATTCTCGAGACGAAAGACAGGAAAGGGAGTAAAACAATAACAATCCCATCAATATTAGTTGAAAGACAAAGTTGCAGCAGATTAAGTAAATAATATAAAAATACAAAAATATATCAGGAGGCTATGTAATGAGTGTAGAAATGCAAATAGAAAAACTAATGGAGTATGCAAAGGGAAAAAATATAGTGATTGCGGAGGATGAGCATTATATAAGAAATATTTTGCTAGACTTATTTAACTTAGATCAGCCACATGTGGGGGAGATTCTAGGAAATAAAATAACTAACATTCAGGATGTGTTAGATCCACTTTTGGATTATGGGTTTGAGATAGGACTAATCCCAGAAAACACTACAACATACCGGGACCTATTAGAGGCAAAAATTATGGGGATTGTTGTTCCAAGGCCATCGGAGGTAATCCGCACATTTAATAAAATATCTAAAGAAGAGGGAATAGAAAAAGCTACAGATAACTTTTATAAGCTATCTCAAGACTCCAACTACATCCAAATGAATAGGATAGCCAAAAACCTATACTGGAGGGAGAAGACTAAGTATGGAGAACTAGAAATCACAATAAATCTTTCAAAACCAGAAAAAGATGCTAAAGAAATCGAAAGATTAAAGAACATGCCCCAATCAAACTATCCAAAATGCTTATTATGCGTTGAAAACGTAGGCTTTAGGGGAAGTTTAAACCATCCAGCAAGGCAAAACCATAGAATTATTCCTATAGAGATGCTAGGCGAAAAGTGGAACTTGCAGTATTCTCCCTATGTATATTATAACGAGCACTGTATCGTACTTTCAGAAGAACATACTCCTATGAGCATGACTAGAAAAACTTTTGAAAGATTACTTGGCTTTGTAGAGCAGCTACCGCACTATTTCTTAGGTGCAAATGCAGGCTTACCAGTTGTGGGAGGTTCTATAATGAGCCATGAGCACTATCAGGGGGGCCGTCATGAATTCCCAATGGAAGTGGCACCGATAGTATATAAATTTGGACATAAAGATTACGACAAAGTTAAAGTTGGTATAGTAAATTGGCCCTTATCAGTAATTAGGCTATCAGGCGAAAATAAGGAAGATGTTATAAATGCAGCCAGTTATATACTAGATACCTGGGAAGAGTATAAAGATGAATCGGTAGGGATAATACCTTACACTAAAGAAGAAGACGGGGCACTTACCCCACATAGCACAATTACACCAATTGCCCGTAAAAATAAGGAGGGTGAGTTTGAGCTAGATTTAGCACTTCGTAATAATAGAAGAAGTGAAGATAGACCAGATGGTATATTCCACCCACGTCCATCACTTCACCATATTAAAAAGGAAAATATAGGACTTATTGAGGTTATGGGACTTGCTATATTACCAGGGAGATTAAATACTGAGCTTACAGAAATAGTAGATGAGATTAAAAAGGATAAGATAGATATAGCAGAAGGCTCAGACCTAAAGAAACATGAAGACTGGATAAAAAGTATGAGGGCACGTTACGGTACAAAAATGTCTGATGAGCAAGCTGCAAGAGTTATTCGCAACGAAGTTGGAATTAAATTTACAAAGGTATTAGAAGATGCTGGGGTATATAAAACAGACGAAGAAGGCAGAGCAGCATTTGTGAAATTTGTAAAATATATGGGATTTGAACTTAAATAAATTTAAAATAAGAAAGGGGATTAATATGAAAGAATTAGTAACTAAGTTTATTGAAAAATACGGAGAAACAAATGAGGAAATACGAGTTTTTCATGCACCAGGACGAGTAAATTTAATTGGAGAGCATATAGATTATAATGGGGGTAATGTATTCCCATGTGCCTTAGAATTTGGAACCTACGCAGTTGTTAGAAAAAGAGATGACCATATCTTAAATTTAGCTTCCTTAAATTTTGAGCTAGAGGTAGAAGTTGATATGAATAGCATAGAATACGAGGAAGAGCATGACTGGGGTAACTACCCTAAAGGTGTTTTGAAAATGCTACAAAATAGAGGACATAAGCTTTGTGGTATGGACATCCTACTAGAAGGGAATATTCCAAACGGAGCAGGTCTTTCATCATCTGCATCAGTTGAACTAGTTATTTTAGTAGCTGCCAATATCCTTAATAATCTAGGTATTGACCAAGTGGAACTTGCTAAAATAGGACAACTATCAGAGAACACCTTCAACGGTGTAAACTGCGGTATTATGGATCAATTTGCAGTTGCTATGGGTAAAAAGGATCATGCAATCTTATTAGATTGTGATACATTAGAGTACGAATATGCCCCACTTATACTAGATGGCTATAAGCTTGTTATTGCAAACACTAATAAACGCAGGCAGCTTAACGAATCAGCATATAACGAAAGAAGAAGTGAATGTGACACGGCGCTAGAACTTTTGCAAAAACAATTTGATGTGGAGTATCTATGCCACATTACACCTGAAGAGTTCCAGGAGTATGCTCATCTTATTGAAGACCCAATTATTAAGCAAAGGGCAAAGCATGTAATTACTGAAAATGCAAGGGCGCTACAGGCGGCTAAGGAACTGGCAAATAATAATCTGCAAAGATTTGGAGAATTAATGGTAGAATCCCATATGTCATTAAAAGATGATTACGCAGTAACGGGAGTTGAGCTAGACACATTAGTTGATGAAGCTCTTAAAGTTGAGGGGGTAATCGGCTCAAGAATGACAGGAGCAGGGTTTGGTGGTTGTACAGTAAGCGTTGTGAAAGAAGATGCCATAGATAAATTTATTGGAGAAGTAACTAGTGGATATAAAGAAAAAATCGGCTACGAGCCAACATTTTATGTAGTAGGGGTTGGAGACGGGGCTAAAGAAATATAGGTTTTAATAAGTAATTTTAAATAATGACAAATAAGTGTTGGAAATACCAAATAAATCATACTCATAATTTTTTCAGGATGTTATACTTAAAGGGACATAAAGATATTGGACGGATAAGAATAACGTGTTATAAGATTAAATTAGGGGGGGCTTATGAAGAGAAAAAAGAGTTTAGTGATGATGTTGGTATTTTTAACAGTAGTAGGGGTAAGGTTGGGTTATAGCTATGCATCGGTATCAAAAGAACATGATCCAATACCATGGGAAGAAGATATAGAGATATTATATGAGGGAAATAGCAAAGAAGCTGGGAATGTTAAAACAGAATCATACGACTTTTATCGAATAACAGTAAAGTTTCCTAATGCAAGTGGCAAGATAAGGGAGGTGCCTAAAAGCTTAGTGATTTATGAGACTGATTTGGGAACGGGTATAAAAAGGGTAGTGCATACGGCTGATTTTGGGATGGATGCAGGAAAGACACTAGTGAGTATTAACCAACCTTTCTTAGGTAAATCAGACTCTTTTCATTATAGGGCATTCACTGTTGAAAAAAATCCGTTAGGAAGCTATAGGTATGATGCTATGCTAACATGGAGTGAGAAGGGGGGGAGGCCAGAAGCAAAAAGAAATGCAGGGAAGCTTGTAACAGTTACAGAGGCAAAGGTATAAGTACAGATGCTGCTACTATAGGGACTAGGGATATGTTTGGTAGGCAAACCCATAACCCTGGGTTTACTTTAGAAACACCCTACTTTCCGCAGGCGTATGGAAATTATAAGCAGTGGGAAAATAAACCATATGGCTATAAAGATGCCGCTGAGAATGGTGAGGCTAATAATACAATGGATATACGCCGGGTTGATGATCAAATTACTATGAATAGCAATCCTGATGATAGTAAGAATATTAAAGATTCAAATAAAGAGATGTTTATAAGTAATGCTGCTTTTGAAACCCATGTCCTTTATACTGGAACTAGGCTGGGAAGTGGTGATACAATTAAATTTTATGTAGAAAGCAATAAAATATTTGATGACTCTAAAGATGTGCCGCGTAAAGTGGAAATACCGCAAATATCAGATTACTTAACAAAGTTAGCAAGGCAGTCTCAGCAACTTTCCGATTATGCTGAACGTCCTACCCAACTAATTCAGAATTTGGATAAGTATAATATTGCAATAGAAAATGCAAAAGTATACCCTAAGAAGCATATGAAAGTATACTTAGGGATGGGAAGTGGTGCACAGGGCAGCTGGATAATAGGGGATAATAAAAATGATGTATCTTATATATTTGCAGACTCTCAGGGAAGACTAAATCCCCAATTCAATATGTACGTTGAAAAAAATGGGGTAAAGACACATGATTTTGTCTTTGATTATATAAATATTACTTACAACCCATTCCTTTTGGGAGCAGCCCAGGTGGGGGAAGGGGATGCCTTTGTAAAACCGTCAGGGTTTTTAATGCTAAATTCTAAATTCAAAGTCCCAGGTGACACACCAAAGCCAGAAATGACCCTTAATGTGGATGGAGTTTTAAAAGCTAACGGTGATTTGAAACAAATCATAGACTTTGATGAAACCCTAAATGTAGAAGGGAAAGGGATACAACTGTACATTGCTAAGAAAGGTACTCCCTTTGGAGTAGCGGATAAATGTACACTTGCTTGGGATACAAGTTCTGGTGTCACTGAGCGAATATTGAAAGTTACCATTCCAGAACACCACTTAGCAGAAATAGAGGATCCAGATGACCCACCAACAAAGATTAAACATTTAAAAACTGGGGATTACAAGATAAAACTGACTATCCCCACAAGCTTAGGGACAGCATATACAACAGTGGCCTATGAGAATCTAGTAAATGCTAAGAACAAATACCCTATCTACCTTAAGGTAATTATGGATGATCCTATGTTTATAGGTAGGCCTGACTTGCAGACAAGGGTGGATATAAAGTACGACATCACCCCATACAGAATGCCAGGAATCAACTAAAGAAAGGATGATAAAATATGAAATGTATATACAACGGAATAATCTTACAAGATGGCAAGCAAATACAGGGCAAGGCACTACTATATGATAACAAAATCATAGATATTATAGATGAAAAAGAAGCTTTGGCTTTAGAGGATGTAACAGAAAAGATTGACGCAAAGGGAGGTTATATCTCCCCGGGTTTTGTTGATATCCACATTCACGGATATGACGGGGTAGACACCATGGATGGAGCTGTAGAAGACATACAAATTATAGCTAAAGGAATACCAGCTAATGGTGTAACTTCCTTTTTACCAACTACAATGACTATGTCTAGGGAAGATATTACAAGGGCTTTAGAGTCGGTTAGAACAGCTATGAACATGCAGGGTACTAAAGTTGGGGCAGATATACTAGGAGTTCATATGGAGGGTCCATTTTTGAACGTGGCATTTAAGGGTGCCCAAAATGAAGCCTACTTCCAAAAACCAGATGCCCAGTATGTAAAAGATAATCAGGATATAATTCGCCATATTACAGTTGCACCGGAAATAGATGGAGCTATGGAATTTATTAAAGATATTGATGCAAACACAAACATTTCCCTATCCATGGGGCATACAGCAGCAACATTTGAAGAGGCTATGGCAGGAATAGAAGCAGGAGTTAACCATGTAACACATCTTTTTAATGCAATGACAGGACTTCATCATAGAGATCCTGGAGTAGTAGGAGCAACATTGTCTAGTGATGTAACATGCGAGATGATTTGTGATAAAATACACGTACATCCAGGGCTATTTAAAATGATTAATAAGGTTAAAGGACCTGATAAGTTAATCCTAGTTACTGACTGCATGAGAGCAGGCGGAAAAGAAGATGGTGAGTACTCCTTAGGTGGTCAAAAAGTTTTTGTAAAAGATGAGAGTGCTAGACTTGAGGATGGTAATTTAGCAGGAAGTGTATTAAAATTAAATGATGCTCTAAAAAATATGATGATTCACACGGATATCCCTATAGAAGAAGCAATTAGGTATGTTACTATTAATCCTGCAGCAGTTATTAATATGCAAGATACAAAAGGAACATTAGATAAAGGGAAAGATGCTGACATCACTATTTTTGATGGGGAAATGAGCATACAAACTACAATAGGAAGAGGGAAGATTATTTATGAAAAACATTAAAATTTTAAACATGGACATCTATATTACAAAAGATTATGATGAAATGAGTAAAAAGGCAGCAGATTTATTAGCATCTGTTGTAAATGAAATGGATCAGCCAATTCTAGGCTTAGCTACTGGTGGGACACCAGCAGGGATGTATGAGGAACTTATTCGTATGAATAAAGCTAGCCAAGTTGATTTTGGCAAGACAACAGCATTTAACCTAGACGAATACTATCCAATCAGTAAGGAAAGTGACCAAAGTTACTATTATTTCATGAGAGAAAATTTATTTCAACATATTAATATTGATATGAATAATACACATATTCCGGATGGGGCAGCAGAAGATTGTGATGCAGAATCTGAGGCATATGATAAGAAAATCAGAGAAACTGGTGGGGTAGATATGCAGGTTCTTGGTATAGGATCAAATGGACATATTGCATTTAACGAACCGGCAGATTATTTCTCAACTAAGACCCAAAGAACAGACCTTACGGAAGGGACAATCAAAGATAATTCTAGATTCTTTGAAAATATTGAGGATGTACCTAAAGAGGCAATTACCATGGGGATTGGAACAATAATGAACTCAAAAAGAATAATGTTGCTTGCAAGTGGTAAAGCTAAGGCGGAAGTTATAAAAGAAACAATCCTTGGGAAAGTAACACCACAAGTACCGGCATCTATATTACAGTTCCATAAAGACGTAACTATGATATTAGACGAAGAGGCAGCAGAAGAATTACTTAAGGTTCTATAAATATGCACAATGAAGTGTGCTTTACAATAAAGATGCCCAAACATATTGACAAGTGTAATAAGTTTGGATATAATATTGTTAGTTGAATTTATAGACGCAAAGTGTGTAACTGAGTTATATCAGGCATAAACTTTTCCAACATACACGGGATAAGTTTGTGCCTTTTTCGTGTACTAATGTAAATAAAAAATCAAGGAGGAGAGTAAGATGACACAGACAACAGTAGTAATTAATGCAGAAGCAGGGCTTCATGCAAGACCAGCTAACATGTTTATTAAGACAGCTTCAGGGTTCAAGTCAACTATTAAGGTGGCAAAAGAAGGAAAAGAAGTTGATGGCAAGAGATTATTAGCGGTAATGACATTAGGTGTTAGACAAGGTGAGAGTGTAACAATTACTGCAGATGGCGAAGATGAGAAAGAGGCCATAGCAGCACTTGAAAAATTAGCAGAAAGTAACTTTGAATAAAACTGTTCTTAATTAGTTAAAATGTAAGGAATACCTTACTTTTTATATTTCATATTATATATATTATAGAATGGGGGATTTATTATGAGCAATATTTTTGGAAAGCTTCAAAAGTTAGGTAAGGCATTAATGCTACCAATAGCGGTACTACCGGTGGCAGGGTTACTACTAAGGTTAGGGCAACCTGATGTTTTTAACATTTCTTTCCTAGCTAACGCAGGAGATGCAATTTTTGGTAACCTAGCTCTTATCTTTGCAATTGGTGTTGCGGTTGGTCTTTCAAAGGACAACGATGGGGCGGCAGCACTAGCTGGTGCAGTAGGATACTTAATTCTAACAGCAGTAACAACAACTATTGACCCAGAGATTAATTTACAAGCTTTAGGTGGTATTATTGCAGGTATTATCGGTGGACTTTCATACAATAAGTTCAGCGAAACAAAACTTCCAGACTTTTTAGGATTCTTTGGTGGAAGAAGATTTGTGCCCATCATAACAGGATTATTTAGTGTTATAACAGGTGCATTATTTGGCTTTATATGGCCACCAGTACAAAACGTACTTGATTTAGTAGCAAACTGGATGATGACAAGTGGGGGAATTGGTGAGTTTTCATTTGGATTCCTAAATAGATTATTAATCCCAACAGGCCTTCACCACGTACTTAATAATATTGCATGGTTCACATTCGGGGAATTTAACGGTGCATCAGGAGACTTAGGTAGATTCTTCGCACAAGTTCCAGCAGAAGGTCTTATGGACCCAACAGCAGGTATCTTTATGACAGGATTCTTCCCAGTAATGATGTTTGGATTACCAGCAGCAGCTTTAGCTATGTATGTATGCGCTAAGAAAGAAAACAAAGCAGCAATGGGTGGGGCCTTATTCTCAGTAGCATTCACAGCATTTTTAACAGGTATTACAGAGCCTATTGAATTTATGTTTATGTTCTTAGCACCAGGATTATATTTTATTCACGCAGTATTAACAGGAATAATTTTAGCACTAACAAGTGTTCTGGGAATTAGACACGGGTTCTCATTCTCGGCAGGTGCTATTGATTACCTCTTAAATATGGGACTTGCTACAAAAGGATGGTTATTAATTCCAATCGGTCTAATAACAGCAGCATTATACTTTGTATTATTCGTATTCTTCATCAAGAAATTCGATATCAAAACACCAGGACGCGAAGATGATATTGAAGTAGGTGGGGCTGCCGGTACAAAGAACAAGGGAATTGCAGAACTTGCAGCAGCCTACCTTGAAAAATTAGGTGGAGCAGACAACTTAGAAAGCATAGATTCCTGTATAACAAGATTACGTCTAACAGTTAAGGACCCTTCCATTATTAAAGACAGTGATATGAAGGCTTTAGGTGCATCTGGAGTAATCCGTCCAAGTAA
>CAYUEJ010000020.1:0-12893 GCA_964442565.1 uncultured Candidatus Epulonipiscium sp. | reverse complement strand
TACTGGATGCTCTCTTTCATCTACTTCTAGGAGCATTCCTGTTTTTTCATTTTCGTATTGTAGTCCCTTGGCACTGACCATTTCCGTATATACCATGCCACAGTTTTGCTCTTTACACAAAATCCGAAAAGGTAAATCCGTCACTCCTGCCATAGGTGCTAAAAAAACATTATTTTGTGTTGTGACAGTTTTTATTTTCACGTATTTCTCCTTATTTTTTATTCCTATCATATATTATACTAAGCCCTTTTAGGGTTAGTAGAGGGTCGTAAACATCTATAATGTCCGTGCCTTCTTGAATAATCTTACCAAGGCCTCCAGTTGCTATTATTTTTAGTTTATCTACTCCTAGCTCTTCTTTTACTTTAGTGGCAATATACTCAACTTGCCCTATATAACCGTAAACAAGGCCTGCTTGCATACTAGTTATTGTGTTTTTTGCATCTAGGATATTCTTAGGCCTCTTTATCTCAAACTTTGGTAGCTGGGCTGCTCTTTCCCATAGGGCATCCGCGCTAATACGAATGCCAGGCGATGTAATTCCTGCTATAAATTCACCTTTTTCTGTAACCACATCATATGTAGTTGCTGTTCCAAAGTCTATAATTAAGGCTGGTCCACCATGGAGCTTATATCCCGCTACCACGTTTACAATCCTATCTGCTCCTACTTCTCTTGGGTTATCTGTCCTTATATCTATCCCCGTCTTTAGGCCTGGCCCTATTATTATTGGGTCTTTTTTGAAGTATCTTTTAAAACTATTGCTTAGTGAATATAAAATATCCGGTACTACGCAGGATATCATTACGTCTTCTATATCTGTTATATCTATATCCCTTTGCCTCAAAAAGTCTAGCATCATAATGCCGTATTCATCTGAACTATGTGGGTATTGGCTTGTCATTCTCCAGCCACCTATTAAGTCTGTCCCCTCCATTGCTCCTACTACAATATTGGTGTTGCCTACATCTATTACGAGTATCATATGCTTCACTCTCCTATACCTTCCTATTACTTAAAAAACAGGCACTAGGTGCCTGTTTCAATCTACGATTCAAGTGTTTTTCTAAGGGCTATTATGGTTGGCACAATGATTATTATTGTTATAATCATCTCTGCTACTCCGCTTGTGCCTGCAATTCCCAATACGAACGCTATTACTGTTCCTGGGAATTCTAGTTGTTCTAATATAGCTCCTACTTGTTTAAAGTAAACTATTACTAAAGCTCCTAATGTCAATACTGTATTAGCTATGCTTGCCACTGCTGCTGCAATGCCTATACTAATACTAGACTTCTTAATCATTTTGCTAAGTGCAATAAATGCATAAGCAGTAAGTATCCCCATAAGTGCTCTTGGTAATACAGATACTAATGGGTTCCTAAATAGTGGGTCTAATGGACTTACCGGGGCTAGTATAGCTTTAGATAGTGACGTTAGTCCCATAACAGCACCAAGAGTCAGCCCTATAGTTGGGCCATATAAAATCGCTCCTACGGCTACTGGTATGTGCAAAATTGTCGCTGTCATAGTTGGCAATGGTATCAGTCCCAAAGGGGTATAACCCATGATAACTATAAGCGCACTAAGCACTGCTGTTATTACCAGTTCTTTCGTTGTCATTCTTTTCATTTTAGATTCCTCCGTTCTCGCTCCACTGGATGCAAGACATATTTTTTTATAACAATCCCATTATATATAACTTTGCCAATATAATCAACTATTCTTGGGTAGTTTCTATTGTTTTTCTAAAATGCTCACCGTACTCAGTCTGATATATTAAATACCATAGTTTCATCTTTTTAAATGTTGCTTCGTTTTCTTCCTCTACATCCCTAAGCACTAGCTTTGCATCAATTTCATCATACTCAAGGTCACCATCTTCTGCTTCTGACACAATAAATACATCCCCACTAGGATGAAATCCTAGATAAATAATCCCGTGTAGTTTCTCGGCTAACATTATACAAAGCTCCCTCATATTATTTCTAATATCTGAAGGTAAACCATCATATATAGGATTGGCATAGTACTTTTGTTTGTAATAAGATGCAGTTATAAAAAATTGCTTATCCATGCTAATCTCCTCCTTTTAATTAAGTTCTAGTTAAATTTAAACATATCCGTATATACCTCTTACAGACACTTCCCCTGATGTAACTGTCTCTCTAGTCCCATCTTCCTTTTCTACAATAAGCGCCCCTGTTTCATCTATATCTATAGGCCTAGCCTTATAGGCTTGGTCTTTACTAATTATAGTAACTTCGTTTTTTAGGGTAATGCACAGGTCCTTGTACTCCTCTAGAATCCCTTCCAGGGACCCAGCTTGCAAATACCTCTTATAATATGTCTCAAAGAACATAAGAAGGCTAGCTACGATATCTTTTCTCCTATAGTGCACACCACTTTCTATTTTAAGTGATGTTGCTAGCCCATGAAGCTCCTTAGGAAAGTCGGTTATATTAGCATTAATGCCTATACCAATTACTACATAATTAACCCTCTCCATCTCGGCGCTCATTTCTGTTAGGATACCACAAATCTTTTTTCCGTTTACAACTATATCATTGGGCCACTTAATATAAGCTGGCAAATCTGTTGTCTTGAGAATGGCCCTGCATATGGCAAGCCCCGCAACCAAGGTAATACCCGAAACTTCTTGTGGGGCAATCTTGGGCCTAGCAATAATACTCATCCAGATTCCAGTACCCGCAGGTGATGACCAGGTCTTACCAAGTCTACCCTTGCCCGCTATCTGGGACTCTGCAATAAAAATAGTCCCCTCAGCGGCACCTTCCCTAGCCTTAGCCTTTGCAATGATATTAGTTGAGTCAACTTCTCCAAAATCATAAATCTCCCTACCAAAAACCTTCGTCCCAAGCACAGATTTTATTTCTTCCCCTGTAACAAGGTCCGGTACCCTAATCAACTTATAGCCCCTATTTGTCACAGATTCTATCTCGTAGCCATCATCTCTAAGCCCCTTAATAATCTTCCAAACCATACTCCTACTGACCCCTAGCTCATCACTCATTCTCTCCCCCGAAACATAATCTTCACTTTCCTTCAAAATCCCAATAATCCTAGACCTCATACAACCACCACCTATCCGATTATTTCTGGCCTAGGGGATAATAAAAGGCTGAGGTTGTGGTAGAGCTCTGTAAGCATCCCCTTAGCCGCCAGGCTAACAGATGCTAACAGGGCTACCACAACCTCAGCCGGTCCTCCCCTAAGACCCTGGAGTTAAATCCACTCCACGCTCTTCTTCTTCTCTTTTTTCCCTCATAATTTCAGCTGCTCTAAAAATATTATCATCATTATCTTCATCGTCTGAAATATCTTCTCCAGCCATAATTCTGCGTAGCTGATCTCCAGTAACCTTCTCTCTTTTCATAAGGGTCTGGGCGGTACGCTCAAGTGCATCCATATGCTCATGCAGCAACCTTTTTGCCTCTGAATATGATTCTTCGATAAATAGCTTTACTTGCTGGTCTATAGCATAGGCTACCTCTTCACTATAGTTACGGTTTTGATTATAATCACGGCCAAGGAATACTTCCTCTTGCTCTTCACCGTACTTCATTGGTCCTAAATCACTCATACCATATTTTGTAACCATATTACGTGCAATTTTTGTGGCACGCTCAATATCATTAGAAGCACCCGTCGTGATGTCTCCTATGATAATCTCCTCAGCCGCACGCCCACCTAGTAATGCTACTATTTCTTGGTGCATAGCTGTCTTTGTTAAATACATAGTATCTTCTCCCGGAAGTGACATTGTATATCCACCAGCTCTTCCTGTTGGAATAATAGAGATACTGTGTACTGGGTCAATCTCTGATAAAACTTCATGTATAATAGCATGGCCTGCCTCGTGGTAGGCTGTTATGCGTCTTTCCTTACTTGAAACAACATAGCTTTTCTTTTCTGTACCAACTGTAATCTTAATTAGAGCTTTTTGTATTTCATCCATATCTATAGCACGTTTATTTTCTCTTGCTGTTAAAAGGGCTGATTCATTCATTAAGTTCTCAAGGTCCGCCCCTGTAAATCCTGGTGTAGTTTGTGCAATAACTCTTAAATCCACATTATCTTGAAGTGGTTTTCCTCTAGAGTGTATCTTTAAAATATCCTCACGGCCTTTTACATCAGGAGTCCCAACTACTACTTGTCTATCAAAACGACCTGGTCTAAGGAGGGCTGGGTCTAGTATATCTGCACGGTTAGTTGCAGCTATCATAATAACCCCTTCATTATCTCCAAAACCGTCCATCTCTACAAGAAGTTGGTTTAGGGTTTGCTCTCTCTCATCATGTCCCCCACCAAGGCCTGCACCACGTCTTCTCCCCACTGCGTCAATCTCATCAATAAATATAATACATGGCGCATTCTTTTTAGCTTGCTCAAAAAGATCCCTTACACGGGATGCTCCCACCCCTACAAACATTTCAACAAAGTCGGAACCAGATATGCTAAAAAATGGTACTCCTGCTTCTCCTGATACCGCTCTTGCTAATAATGTTTTACCTGTTCCTGGTGGTCCTACTAAAAGCACTCCTTTTGGAATACGGGCACCTACTTCAATGTATTTCTTAGGTGATTTTAAGAAATCGACAAGTTCTGTAAGCTCTTGCTTTTCTTCATCAAGACCTGCTACATTTTTAAATGTAGTTTTCTTTTGGTCATCTGTTGACATCTTTGCCTTGCTCTTACCGAAAGACATAACCTTGCCTCCGCCACCTCCACCTTGCATTTGTTGCATAAAAAACATAAGCACAAATATTAGTAATCCTACTATCATTAAGGTTGGAAGCATAGTCATAAGCATACTAGGCTGTGGTGGTTCTAGGAGATTAACCTCCATAGAATCTATTATATCTTTTGGCAATTCTGTAAGGTAAGTTGTAAACGCCTTCTCAGGTACAGATACTAACCTCTCCTGTGCCCCTGCTGAGTCAGTAGTTAAGCTAACCCTAGCATCTGCAACCTCCCCACTTGATGGAGATTGGATAGTTATACTCTTTACCTCTTTTGATTCGATTTTCGTTAGCAAATCTGTATATGCCAATGATTCCTGTGATGTCTTTGAAAGACTGCCTGATCCTAATACAACTGCTATAAGGATAATAAATAATATACTCATATATAAACCAAAGCTTTTAAAGTTCTTTTTCAAGGAATACTCCTCCTTTCTTATTTTCCGTTTTTATTTACATTTATTCATTATTAACTGCAATATAGGGAAGGTTACGATAAAGCTGCTTGTAGTCTAATCCATACCCTAACACAAAGTGATTTTCAATCTCGAAACCTACGTACTTAACATCAACCTTCGCAACTCTTTGTTCCGGTTTATCTAATAGGGTACAAATCTCAACACTTGCTGGGTTTCTTTCTTTTAGAATCTTAATTAAATAATTAAGTGTGCGCCCAGAGTCAATAATATCTTCTACTATTATAACGTGTCTATCTGTAATAGGCTCATCTAAATCCTTTACGATTTTCACAACTCCACTACTTTTAAACTCGTCACCATAACTAGATACTACCATAAAATCCATCTTTAGTGGAACATCGATTTGCTTAACTAGGTCTACCATAAACATTACTCCGCCCTTAAGCACACATATTACGGTAATCTCCTTGCCGGCGTAATCCTTTGAAATCCTAGCACCTAATTCTTTTGTTTTTTCAAGTAATTCTTCTTCTGATATAAGTACATCTAAATTCAACAAAATCCCTCCTGGTTAGCTTAAAGTTGATAAATCCTCAATTTGTATCTGTAGCACATGTTTTGTTTGATCCGTTATGTAGTATGCCTGACTTAAACGATAACCAACAATCCATATTATATTTATATCATCTGCAATAACAATGATGTCATCCCTACTGGTTTTAGGTACCTTTTCATCGATTAAAAAGTCCTTTAACTTCTTAGAACCATTTTTAAGTAGTATTTTATCCCCCGATTGGCGATTTCTCACCTTTAGACTACCATTGATTTTATCATAATCAATGTTTTTAGTATAGGTGTTTTCATACCTTTGTTTACTTTCGCCATTATCTAGCAGCTTGAGTTCTATTTTTTTGTTACATTCTACAATCTTATTTAAGCCAAACCCTAGCTCAACGCTAAAACTTTGGGTTTTTATCTCTTTAATGATTCTAATTTCACCGTGTTCACGTATAGCTAGCAATTTTTCGCCAATATCAATGCTTCTACCACTTTGTCTGTAAGCTAGTCCTAAAACATCATTAATATTTTGGTAACTTATATCTTTTAGACTTCCTTTATGGTTTTCAATAGCCATACGTATAACTCTGCTTTGAATTACTTTATGGAAAGATAATAAAGAGTCTATATGAACCGAGTATCCATTTTTATATTGTGTAACCACAGACTCATATGCTACCTTAGTCTGCATCTCTAGGTAGTCCTCTGTATCTTGCAGCTGGGTTGCTGCTTGTGAAACTGATTCTATGACCTTAGGGTTAAACTCCCTTTTCAAAATAGGAAGCACCTGTAATCTTAGTTTATTCCTTGTGTATATATTCATTTTATTTGTGGCATCTTCTTTAAACTCTAAGCCATTATCCTGGCAATAACTTTCCACATCCTCCCTACTTATTATTAAAAGTGGTCTAATGATAACATCCCTTTTTGCCATTATGCCCCCTAGGCCCGTAATGCCACTCCCACGTATTAGGCGCATTAGCATAGTTTCCGCTTGATCATTCATCGTATGGGCTACTGCAATTTTATCCCCACCATATTCCCTTCTTATCTCTTCAAAAAAACCGTAGCGCTCATTCCGCCCTACTACCTCTTCTGATAACTTTTGCTCTTTGGATAATTGTACAATATTACAGTTGTGTTCTTTATAGGGGACTCCCCACTTCTCACACAGTGACTGCACAAATTTAGCATCTTCCTTGGCCTCCTTTCGCACACCGTGGTTAATATGGGCTACCGTTAGCTTAAGATTGTATTCTTTTTGAAGAGATTTTAGTATGTGAAATAGGCATATGGAATCAGCACCCCCAGATACACCGATAATAATATGCTGATTATGTGCAATTAATTTATTCTCATTGATATAATTCCTAACAATATCTTTCATAGTATCCCCTTTATTTTCATAAGTTCTTTTATTGTAAGAGATAATTAAAAAAAAAGCAATGTATAGCTCCTATACAATACTTTTTTATAATAACCACAGGCATATTATTAATATGGCTATACTACTAACTAGTATAAGATTTAGGGCCTTATCTGTAGATTCATATTTCACCTGTGGTCTTAATCCCTTAGTCTTTGCATAGTTGCCAATAATTGCATCTGCCCTTTGCTCCAAATCCTTATAGGAACAAGAAACTATAATATCATCATTAATAACAAATATAGCTTCCTTGTACCAGCCATCTTCCTTGCCTTTAATTTTAATAATTTGATTTTTATTCATCATAGGACCTCCGCATGGATATTCTTAGTTGGAGTCTCCCACTTTCCCTTAGTTTTTATACATCTTTTCCCAAACTCTTGCAACAATAATGGTCATATCATCATCTATATCCCCACAAAGTAGATTTTTGGCTTTCTCTAGGAGGCTATCTGCCATATACTGGGGGTTATTAGTGTCTATCTCCCCTATAAAGTTTGCAAAAGTATCCTCTTGGTTAAATTTATCTTTTTCAGCGTCTAAGATTCCATCACTAACCATAATTATCATATCCCCATCTCTAAGCTGGACTTTTTGCGCCTCTACATCTACTTTATTTAAAATTCCCACTGGCAAGCTATTGGAACCCACTGTCTCTACATAGTTTTTGCTTTTAATAAATGTGGTTGCTGCTCCAATTTTTATAAACTCAGTTATACCTGTGTCCATATCCACTACGGCCATATCCATTGTAGAAAATGATTCTTCTCTTGATTTAAGAATAAGAACTGAGTTAATCATCTTGATTGCTATGTCTTTATCGACTCCTGCTTCTATAAATTCTTCTAAAAGCTCAATTGTGGCAGTACTTTCGTCGCAGGCTGATATGCCACTTCCCATTCCATCCGAAAGGGCTAATAAATATTGCCTATTTGAGATTTCCATAGTAGTATACTGATCCCCTGAGATACTATCTACTTTTGCAATGTTTGCTGTTGCAGCTACTACTCCGTATTTACAAGTCTCTTTGTATTTAGTTGTAAATTCACCTTGCTTATTGCCGTAGTTATGCCCATCTAGTTCAAATTTCCTCCCAAGTGCAGAATTAAATACTGATATCATACTATTTTCCAAGCCTGTACTTTCAACCCTCATATCAGTCATAATAGTAATGTCATATTTATTGTATGGGTTTAATATAATAATAGCATCTTTGATTTTAATGCCCTTAGCTGCTAATTCTTCTTTCACTTGTTTTTCAACATCCCTCTTAAATACAACTTGTCCTTCTATTTCTTTAGACAGCTCACTAATACTTGATGATACAGAGGCTAGTTGATCTGAAATAAGCTCCCTGGTTTCAACTATTCTGTTTTGCCACATTAAATTCTGCTTATATAACTCAAAGGTTTGATCTAAAGCCTGTACAAAACTTTCTAGCTTTATGCATTTGTTTTTAAATTCTACTGGGACATCTGATGGGGAAATTTTCTCTTTTCGCTCTGTTACTGCCAATATTTGGTATGCAGATTGGTATGTGCTATATAAATCCTTATTCCAGCAATAATCTGCTAGTCCACACCCTACACATACTTTATCAGCCACATCTTCAAATAGATAGGATATGTCTTTTTGACTCAAAGATGTTTTCTTGGTGGTCATAGTGCCAAATGTGGTAGATAGCTTATTAAAGGCATTTGCAAAATCTTTTAATCTCACGGCCGTTAGTCTTCTAATGCGCTCCATATGAATTTCCTGTTCGTATTCCTTTTCCCTACTACCAAAGCAATGTGAAAATCCAAAGAAATCCTTAGGGGAGATTAGAAATATGATTGCCCCCACAAAATATGCTCCCAATAAGCTACTGTCTATTACGCCGCCGTTGATAAAATAAACTCCTATCATATGACCACTTAGTGTCCCTGTAATAGTCCCTAGCTTACCAAGTGGGGCTAATAAACCACCCCCTAGCCCTGCAAGGGCATATATACTTATAAGATGTGGTGGTATATATTCTATCATAACTAGGAGCGTACCTATTACAGTCCCCATTGCAGCCCCCACCGATGTTTCTCCTAGGTAGGAGACACTTATTATTATAAAAAAACACATAATATCCCTTATATAAACTCTGCTCCCCTTAGAAAACTCAATATATAACTCAATCATCCCACCAATTGCACTTACAAGTAAAATTGTTGCACCTATGGTTTGTTGACTGGTAAGGGGAGTTCTTTTATTCTCTAAAATTAATTCAACTCCCTTTCTATATATAAAAATAAAGCTAAATACAAATATTAGCTCCAATAGGCTTTGGGAAAAGTCGTATAATGTAAATCCCCGGCTAGCAATTATAACTATACTTATTGTAAATGTAGATCCTAGTGCTATAGCAACTTGGCCTATTAGCCCAGCTTTGTAATGCATAGTGTCCATATACCATCTTATTAGCATTATAAGCATAATTGTCGTAATGTACTTTATCGTCAATGATAATGATTGAGTTACTGATAGGATCCCCATTATTGTAAAAATAGCATTCCATTTTTTTAGCCATTTACCTTGGTAGGTCGCCGCTACATAGGCAATGCCAAGAGGATTCCATCCGTTTAATATATTTATTCTTCCAATCATAAATCCTACGATGCAAATAATTAATTCATTCCACCTGATACCACTTATTATTCTTTTATTTTGTAGTTTATCATAAGTGTACTCTAAAATCTTATTCATCCTTATCCCCCTTTGTTTGTATTCAACTTATATTATAAAATAAGTCGGAGGATAAATTTGTAAATAACTGGAGGCGATTTGTAATAATCTTTTGACAAAACCTCCTATTGCATAAAAAAAGTGGCAGATAAGTACATTTTGGGGCACACAACTTTCGTTGGAAAGCCCCAAAATATACTTATCTGCCACCCTATCTATCACCGGTCAGGAAAGCAGAACTTTCCCATTAAATAAAAAAATCCTAATAAATTAGGATTTTCCCTTACGGGTTACAATAGCGGAAGAGGGACTTGAACCCCCGACACTGCGGGTATGAACCGCATGCTCTAGCCAGCTGAGCTATTCCGCCAAATTGGTTGCGGAGAGAGGATTTGAACCTCTGACCTCCGGGTTATGAGCCCGACGAGCTGCCATACTGCTCCACTCCGCGTTATTATTAAATTTGTTAACTTTTGACTACCTTTACTATTATACGCCCACTCTAATTAAATGTCAATAGTTATTTTGAATGTTTATTATTATCTTTCCCTAAACACAATTTCATCCTTTTTTACAAATCCTAACTTCTCTCTTGCTATACTTTCTACAGTGCTTTGTGATTCTATATTCCCATGTTCATCTTGCAATTCTTCAAGCTTCCTAGTTTGTAATGTTAGTTCCTTTTCAACTTCTTCTAATTGTGTATCTAGGTTGCGAGATATTTTCAATACTTGTATACCTTGGTATCCCAGAAACACTACAAGTAATAGTGCCACGGTTCTTACAAAACCCGCTGAAACTCCCTTATCCTTCTTGTTCATCTCGCCCCACCTCTTCTCATTGGTTATTTTTTTTCTTTTATTATCTTAAGCTGACTTTTAAATTTAGTTTTATACTTACGTGTTATTGATATTATACACTTAATCGGAATTAATACAATACTTAATATCCTATCAATTACCTTTGTAATAATTTTTAAAATCAAAATACTAACTGTGGCAAAGTATAGGGTAGCCCCTATCACAATTCCTAGAAACACAAAACTCCTTATTTGTCCATAATTCCTCCAATATATCATCACAAAGGCAAAGCAGCCACAAGCAATCCAGTATATCAAATCCTCTACTTGAACTAGCCAGTTAGGATGCTTAATAGTTTTACGGAAAATACGAATAAAGTCATAAAGTATCCCCATAATTATCCCCATTTTTACGCAGGTTAAAAACAAAATAGCTTGTTCACTAATAGTTACCATTTTTGACCACCCTCTTACCTAAACAATTTACCAAAAATCGAACCTCCTGGCTTTGTTATATGATCATCATGATAAGATATACTACTTAGCAATCCCTCAAGCTCTAGGTCCCCCTTATCCAAGTTTAAACGTGTAATATGTAATTCTTCACCTTGAATAAGAAGCATACCCTGAATTGTCTCAATATCAACTTGTAGTTCATCAAACGCAAACACATCTACAACACCTGTAACAAGCATTTTGTTACGCTCGTGGATAGTTATATTATGTCTTCCTCCCGTTTTATCATCCATGTTTACCACCCCTTCGTAATATTACTCTATTACATTTATATTGAAGGGTGGGATATATTATTACATCATTCGGTACAAGTTAGATACTTCCTCTTTTTTCACGTGTTCCTTAATATCAAGGACTTCAAACTTAGTTGTGTTATTACCAAATCTAATCTCTATAATATCACCAACTTTAACCTTGGCACCTGATTTCACCACTTTATCATTTATTGAAACCCTACCTGCATCGCAAGCTTCATTAGCAATGGTACGACGTTTAATAATTCTAGATACTTTCAAATACTTATCGATACGCATACGTCACTTCCTCTTTATAATTATATAAAAATCTACACTTAAATTAAGTGTAGATTTTTATTAGTTGTCTTTTAATTATCTTCTTCCGTTAACGGCATCTTTAAGAGCTTTACCCGCCTTAAACTTTGGTGCGTTTGTAGCTGGGATAATAATTTTTTCTTCTGTTTTAGGATTTCTTCCTTCACGCTCTGCCCTTCTTGTTACTTCAAATGTACCAAATCCAACTAATTGTACTCTACCACCCGCTGTTAGCTCTTCTGTTACTGCTTCTTCAAAAGCTTTAAGAGCTTTTTCAGTATCCTTTTTAGTTAATCCTGTTTTTTCAACCATTGCTGCAACTAATTCTGACTTATTCATAATTTACTCCTCCTAAAATATACATGTATTCACATGGGTATTATGTATGAGAACCTAATATCCTCACTACATTGTTTACATTTTCAATACGCCTAAATACATTTATAATCTTTTATACACCATTTGTCAAGTTTATGTGCGAATTATTTTGAATAGCAATAGTAACATATCCCGATTAATCATCGGGATATGTTACTATTGTTCCATCTGGCGTCCCAAAAATCCCGCCGCAGACTGAGCCAGCTTCTCTTCTACCTCACCCATTACTACATTCGTACTAGGTGATAAAAAAATAACTGATCCTATGGCATCTCCTTCCGAAATAATTGGGTATATTATTTGACTATGATAGCCATCTGTTGTCCCCTCTGATAAGATTGGAATAAACCTCTCATCTTCTCCTTGGGCTGTGAAAAGCATTCTTCCTTCTATTACCTTGCCTAGATTTGGGCTGATGCTTTTATCTAGAAATTCTTTCTTAGAGCCACCAGCTACAGCTATAATCTGGTCCTTATCAGAAATACAAGTTATGTGCCCTGATGACTGCGCTAAGGCCTCTGCATATTCTTTAGCAAAGTTACCCAGTTCACCAATAGGTGAATATTTCTTCAGTACAATTTGTCCATCGGCATCTGTGAAAATCTCTAACGGATCACCTTCCCTTATCCTAAGTGTCCTACGGATTTCTTTCGGAACAACAATTCTCCCTAAATCATCAATTCTTCTTACTATCCCTGTTGCTTTCAAGTGTAACGCCCTCCTTATGTCTTTCTTCTCATGATGTAAAACTTTCTCATTTCAATTATATTA
>CAYUEJ010000019.1:0-13598 GCA_964442565.1 uncultured Candidatus Epulonipiscium sp. | reverse complement strand
CTTAACCAATCCATGATTTGATCAAATTTAGCCCATACCTCATCATAGTCTAAATACTCGGATGTAATAGGTGCAAACATAGGTGAAACCTGAACACCTGTTAGTTCATCCTTACCGCCATTTATTGCATATACAAGTGCTTTTGCAAGGTTTGCACGTGCACCGAAGAATTGCATTTGCTTACCAATTTTCATAGCAGAAACGCAGCATGCAATACCGTAATCGTCACCATAGATCGGACGCATTAAGTCATCATTTTCGTATTGGATTGAACTTGTCTCTATAGATAACCTGGAGCAGAAATCTTTAAAGTTCTGTGGTAGATTATTAGACCAAAGAACTGTTAAGTTTGGCTCTGGTGCAGGTCCAAGATTGCTTAATGTGTGAAGCATACGGAAACTGTTTTTGGTTACTAGAGTACGACCATCAATTCCCATACCACCAATTGCCTCAGTAACCCAAGTTGGATCACCTGAGAATAGTTCATTATAAGCAGGTGTACGTAGGAAACGTACCATACGAAGTTTCATTACAAAGTGGTCCATTAATTCTTGAGCTTCAAGTTCAGTTAAAGTACCATTTGCTAGATCCCTTTCAATGTATATATCGAGGAATGTAGATACACGTCCAAGTGACATAGCTGCACCATCTTGCTCTTTAATTGCTGCAAGGTATCCAAAGTAAGTTGCTTGTATAGCTTCTTGCGCTGTTTGGGATGGTTTTGAAATATCACAATCATAGAAAGTAGCCATTTCTTTAAGTTCTTTAAGTGATTGAATTTGATCTGTTAATTCTTCACGTAATCGAATGGCATCTTCTGTCATAGGTGTTACTTCAAGAGAAAGTTTTTCCCTTTGTTTATCTTCGATTAAGAAGTCCATACCATATAAGGCAACGCGTCTGTAGTCTCCAATAATTCTACCACGTCCGTATGCATCTGGTAATCCAGTAATAATTCCTGATCTACGAGCCTTTCTCATATCTTCAGTATAGACTGAATATACACCATCATTATGAGTTTTACGGTGCTCAGTAAAAACCTTTTCTGTTTGCTCATCTAATTCGTAACCATAAGATTCAAGAGCATTTTGAACTGTACGAATACCACCATTTGGCATAATATTTCTTTTAAGTGGTGCATCTGATTGGAAACCAACGATTTTTTCAAGTTCTTTATTTAAATATCCAGGTCCGTGGGATACTATTGTAGATGGAACTTTAGTTTCTACATCTAATATACCCTTTTTGAATTCTTTGCTTGTAAGTTTTAGTACATCATCCCAAAGGTTCTTAGTAGTTTCTGTTGCATCAGTTAAGAAAGAATCATCACCTTCATAGGGAATATAATTTTTTTGGATAAAATCGCGTACATTTACTTCCTTGGTCCATTCACCAGGTTCAAAACCATTCCATTGCTTGAACATATTATCCATCTCCTTTTAAATGTATTAAAATTATAAAATATAAATTTCATTATCAATTAGTACACTTACATTATAAGTGTATACAGTATACAGGTCAATAGCTAAAGAGAAAAAAGCGCAACTTATACTAAAGTTCATATAGTTTTAACTGTATACATTTATATAGTTCCCGGATGTTAGGTATAATATATATAATAAGATTTATTATAGCATTAATTTATGGATATTTACTAAAAACACCTATATTAGAATCTAAACTTGTGCATAAATCAAAAATATATTATAATTCTAGTAATTGAAGGAAGTATTTTGAACTTAAATAATTCAATAGAAAGGAAAAAAACATATATGAAAAAACCAATATACGTGTTTGGACACACTAACCCAGATACAGATTCTATATGTGCGTCTATAGCATACACACATTTTAAACATGTACAAGGTTTCAAAAATGTGGTGGCCATGCGTTTAGGTAAAATAAATAAAGAAACACGTTATGTTTTGGATTACTTTGATGTAGAGGAGCCTGAACTTTTAACCAATATAAAACCTCAGGTGGGAGATATGTCATACCATGAAACACCACCTATTTATGTAGTAGATTCAGTGCAAAAAGCTTGGAGTGTTATGACAGAAACAGGGCATCAGATGGTACCTGTACTTTACCATGATCATAGGTTGGCAGGAGTTGTAACCATATCGGACATTGCAAAGACCTATATAGGGCTTACAGATGGAAGTGTACTAAAAGAAAATAAAACACCCTTTGTTAATATCCTAGCTGTACTTAATGGGAAGACAGTACAAGGAGATTATCCATATGCATATGTAAAAGGAAATGTTTATACAACAGCATCTATAGAAGAAAACCAAAAACTAACAGATGCAGATATATTAATAACTGGAATGCAATCCCATTTAAAAAAGATGGCATTAGAGTCAGGGGCAGGTTGTATTATCTTTACAGGCCAGAATATGGAGGATATGGAGGACTTACAAAATATACAAAAGGACATACCAGAGGATAATAAAAGTGAAATTGTATGTGTGCCTCATACCTTCTTTAAGACTATAAAGATAATATCCCAAAGTATATCAGTAAAAAATGTTATGAAAACACAAAATCTCATGTATTTCCAGACTGATGAGACATTAGAAGAAGCAAGAGATGTAATGGTAACATCTACCCACAGCCAGTTCCCTATTGTGGATAGGACAGGGCATGTTCAGGGAACAATATCAAAGCATCATCTATTAGATATTAAGAAAAAACAAGTTATTCTTGTTGATCATAATGAAGTATCTCAATCTGTCCCAGGGATAGAACAAGCAGAGATACTAGAAATTATAGATCATCATAGAGTGGCAAATATTGACACAATGTCACCGGTATTTTTTAGGGCTGAACCAGTAGGATGTACATGTACAATAATAGGAAAGATGTATGATGAGCATAATATAATGCCACCGCCAGAAATTGCAGGAGTTATGTTAAGTGCTATTTTATCAGACACGTTAATATTTCACTCACCAACATGCACAAGTGAAGATGTACGAGTTGCAAAGAAACTAGCGCAAATAGCTGGTGTGGATCTTAATAAATACGGTATGGATATGATAGCAGCTGGAACAACCTTAGAAAATGTTACACCTAAGGAGATATTACTTACTGATATGAAATATTTTACATTAGGACAGTATCATGCGGCAGTATCCCAGTTTAATACAGGTGATTTCCAGGGAATATTTGAAATGAAAGATAAGATATTAGAGGAAATGGAAACCTTATGCATTAACGAGAACCTGGATATTAGTATATTAATGATTACTAATCTAATAGTTGGTGGTACAGAATTATTAGTTGTAGGTAGCGAAAAATGGATTGCAGATCAGGCTTTCCAGGTAAGGAAAGAAGAAAATAGTGTATTCTTACCAGATGTGTACTCGCGTAAAAAACAGATTATACCTAGACTTATGAACTTTACACAAAATAAAATCTAAAAAGCTACTTGCAAAACTAAGGAAAACAATTATAATATAAGAAACCTTAAATTTTTACGAAAGGAGAATTAATATGTCAGTAAAAATAACAAAAGACATGGTAATTGGTGAAATACTTCATATTGATGAAGGATTTATTCCACTTTTAATGGGAATGGGAATGCACTGTTTAGGATGCCCATCATCCCAATCAGAAACTATCGAAGAAGCATGTATGGTACATGGTAAGGATGCAGACGAGTTTGTAGCAGAACTTAACAACTTTCTTGCAAATAAATAATAATAAAAATCCCTGTCATACTATGACAGGGATTTTTTTATAAATAAGTTGTAAGTATTTCAAGGGCATTGTCTTTAATTAACAAGGTAGTATGCTCCATAAGGAAGCTCTCGCTAAGAGGTGATGAAACATGCCTGACACCAAAGTCATCAAGAACTGACTCTAGTTGTGTCCTAGTGGTAGTGTGCATAAAATTTGGTTGAAGTACTAAAAAGTAAGTTTTATCATCCTGCTTATATAGTGAATTCATACCACAATATATTTGATTAATCTTATGTCCAGCATCCGTAACTCCTTGTAAAGATGAAAAGGAATATACTAAAATGGCTGTTTTAGATGATTTGCTTTCATCAGTTTTATTAGGTTTGGAGATTTTATTTAAATTCAGTACAGCTTCCCCATCGCTGTTAAGCTCAAAAAGATTACTGAAATCATCTTTAAATGTCCTATGGGTAGGTCTATCACCCATCCCCTGAAGTCTATTATCAATCAATCTTGGGTCTTCAACTTTGGTAATAACAACCATAATACTCTCTTTTGAAAGGGGGACAGCCTCAATCATAAGAGGAATATTCTCTGTTTCAAAACCAAATTGTTCGTATGCCTGTGTCATCATATCACGAAATAATTCTTGTGCCTTTTTAGAACCGTAAGCCAGCTCGCTAATTTCAATGTCTCGAGGGTTAAGATCTGAGTGACTTAGCGTAACTCTGATTTGTGTATCATTGATCTTTTCTATTCTCATATAAATCACATCCTATCTTAATTAATAAATATACTAAATATCTATATTATAGTGCAATTAACGATGAAATGTAAAGAGGTTAAAATATACAGGGGCAATAAATGGGGAAAAATAGTCCAATATGCAAGTGAATACATCTATGATATACTATCATAGGGAGGGATATTATGCGAAAGAGAACTAAGCTACTAATAATGCTTATATTAATTAGTATTGTAGCAATTGCTATTCTTGTTAATAAAAAACTGCCAAGTTTTAAGACTATCGTTTCAGGTAGTGTATTTGAGGAATTTCAATCAGGTCAAACTAATGTAATAATTGGGGAAAAACGTATCAACATGGATAACCCCGTGTTAATTAAAGATGACCAATTATATTTACCTATTGATTTTGTAAGCAAACATATTTCAAACAATGTTTTTTGGGATAGTGTAGAAGAAGTTTTTACAATAACGAATGAAAAAGAAGTCATGAGATTTAAGCCGGACAAGAGTACCTATGAAGTAAATTATAAAAAACAAAAAACTAAGGATAAGATTATATTGAAAAATGAAATCTTATACATACCATTTAAGCTTCTAGAAGAAAAATACAATATTATTGCATCTTATAATAAAGATGAGGACCTAGTTATACTAGATGATACAACCATAGATAGACTTGTTGCGACGGTAAAACAAAGGTCGGGTAAGGTCCGGATGGAGCCGGATATTAAAAGTCCAATCCTGGAAACAATATATAGGGATGATGAGATTATGACCTATGGCAGTGAAAATGGTTGGACATTAGTTAGAACATTAAGCGGTATCATAGGATATGTCAACGAAAAGCATATAGAACATTCAAGAGAAATAAGTAAAGAGCCATTAAAAGTATATGAACCTTACCCGGTAAATAATGAGATTAATGGTGATATTATAATGGTGTGGGATCAGATTGGTAAAGGATACAATCTCGACTTTAGTAGTGATAAATATAAAGATATGCAGGGGGTTAATGTATTATCCCCTACATGGCTTGAATTTGAGGACGCTAAAGGAAACTTAACCGATAACGGAACTAAGTCATATGTCGAGAAGGCCCATGGTCAGGGATATCAAGTATGGCCCTTAATGAGTCATAACTTCAAAAATAGTGATTGGACCCATGACATATTAAGTAGTACAGAAAATAGGGACCATGTAATAGGGCAATTAGTTGATTTTGTGAAAAAGTATAATGTAGATGGAATAAATATTGATATAGAAAATTTAGAGCAAAAAACAGAACGTTATTGGGTGCAGTTTATGAGAGAATTATACCCCATAATGCGTGAGCAAGGTATTTACGTATCAACAGATGTATACGTTCCATCGCCATGGACAGTGCATTATAATAGGGCTGAAATTGCAAAAAGTGTAGATTACTTTATTATAATGGGATATGATCAGCACTGGAGTGGTTCGGAAGAGGCGGGGTCAGTAGGGGACCTACCGTGGGTGCAACAAGCAATAGAGAATACATTAGAAGAAGTTCCAGAAGAGAAGGTTATACTGGGTGTACCTTTTTACGCAAGACTTTGGAGAGAAGATATTGATGAAAGTGGGCAAATTAAGCTATCAACTAGAGCCTTGGGAATGAGCGCTGTAAAGAAAGAATTGCAAGAAAATAAGGTGGTGTCAGATTGGGACGAAGTCTTGGGACAATACTACGCAGAGTACGAAAAGGATGGTGGCTTGTATAAGGTGTGGATGGAGGAAGAAGACTCCATGAGAGAAAGAGCAAGATTGGTATCAAAGTATAATCTTGCAGGTATTTCAGGATGGAAGCTAGGACTTGAATCCCCCGAAACCTGGAAAGTAATCAATGAACAATTAAAGCAAAAATAATGATATATCCCCCGTTTTACCCTTCCAATGCATGAATAATGATAAAGCAGAAGAATATAATAGAGGGAGGGGTGAGGGAATTGGATAAAAACAGGCTTATTATATCAATTGGGTTAATATTAGGGGTAATAATATCTATAGGGTATTTTAGGTATGCGAGTAGCGCTGTACAAACCTTTGGACTGGCTACAGCATCTAAGACAATAATAATTGACCCAGGACATGGGGGCTTTGACCCAGGTAAAGTAGGTATGACAGGTGCCCATGAGAAAGAGATTAACTTAAAGATAGCATTAAAGTTAAGAGATTATCTAGAACAATCAGGCGCCTATGTTATTATGACTAGAACGGATGATGTAGATCTAGATGGAGATGATACAAAGCAGCACAAAAAGAAAGATATGATTAATAGGTCTAATAAGGTCAACACCAGTAAAGGTGATATAATGGTTAGCATTCACCAAAATTCCTTTCCCCAACAAAATGTAAAAGGAGGGCAGGTATTTTTTCACAAAGACTCAGAGGATGGTAAGGCATTAGGAGAACATATACAAAAGGCTATCCAGACATATGCAGATAAGGAAAACAAGCGGGTTGCAAAACATAATGGGGATTATTATATTCTGCGCACAACCGAAATTCCAGCGGTCATTGTAGAATGTGGTTTCCTAACAAACCTAGAAGAAGAAGGTAAACTAAACACGGATGAATACCAAGAAAAGATGGCCTGGGCAATATATTTGGGAATTATAGAATACTTTAGATAAAATATAATAAAGAGGTGGCATAAGTATGGCGACTAAAATAGATATTATTAAACTAAGTAATATAAATAAAATGGAAGTTGAAATCCTAACATTAGGGGGGATTATAAAAAGCATTAAAACACCTGATAAGGATGGAAATCTTGAAAATGTTCTAATCGAATACAAGGATATTGATACTTACGAGGAAAATCCAGGCTATATTAACGCCTTAATTGGACGTGTAGCAGGAAGGATTCATAATGCTAGCTTTACCATTAATAATACAGACTACAACTTGCCTAAAAACGATGGTAACAATGCACTTCATGGTGGGATAAGAGGGTTTGATAAAAAGATTTGGGATTTCAAAGATATAAGTAGCGAGGATATATCTGCAGTAGAACTTACCCTATTTAGCCCTGATGGTGATGAAGGCTATCCAGGTAATCTAGAGGTCAAAGTAACCTATAGTCTAAATAAGGATAATGTGTTTACAATAGATTACCAGGCAATTTCTGATAAGGATACTATAATCAATCTAACAAATCATGGATACTTTAATTTATCTGGTGATGCAAAAAGATCAATTCATGACCAAATGCTAAAAATTAATGCAGGTCATATATGTGAACTAGATTCGGATAACATAGTTACTGGGAAATTACTTGATGTAGGTGCTCATACACCTTTTGATTTTAGGACCCCTAAGCCTATAGGACAAGATATGGGTAAGGACCATGAACAGCTAAATCCTAGGGGAGGATATGATCATCCTTGGGTTTTAGATGGGGGACAAGGGGCAGTGACCTTATACGACCCAATTTCAAGAAGACAGATGGAAATATCCACGGATCAAAAGACGGTAGTTGTGTATAGTATGAATGAAAAAAATCCTTCAAAGTTCACCAACGGCAAGGAAAATATGGCCCATTATGGCATAACATTTGAAACTCAAAGTTATCCAATAGGCCACAAGCAATGTTTTAAAGATGATAGCTTGGTTTTAGCAAATAACAAATACAGGCAAACAACATCATTCAAATTCACTACTAGATAGTACTGAAGCAATTATTTTGATTCCCCTTTCAATTTGTAGCGTATCAGTTCTAGCAATACTAATCCGAATAGAAGGGGGATTATCTTTGTGCGAAAAAAACAATGAACCGGGACTTATTAATATATACTTAGGGACAAGCCTACTACATAAATCTTCGGCAGAGATATGTGAGGTTTTTAAAGTCAGCCATATATATAGCCCACCCAAGGCGGAAGTGTAAGATAGATATTGTGAAAGGTGCAAATCGATTAAATTACATAATAATAAATATTTTTCATGATAATGCTTGATAAGTAACTCTCGGTTGGTATGCCATAGACTATTATGTAGAAAACTATATACTAGGGAGCATGTAAAATTATCCTGTCTACAATTTATATCAGATAATCTACTAGGAAAAACAACGAAAAAACAATTAATTCCTGGCAGATACAGGTGGCTAAAATGTTTGATATAAATAACATTATCATATGTAGATTGGGAATACAGCGGGCAGTAATTTACATCATCCAATAATAAATCGCTAAATATATCATTTTCTATAATATAGGCGTTATAAGTGTTAGCTAATTCTAAAATTTGTTTTTTATTATCTTTGCTATAGCATATACCTGTAGGATTTTGCAAATAGGGCATAATATAAATATATTTAATATTACCTGTTTTAAGGTGGTTTTCAAGCACATCTATATCCAGTCCATCCTGGGTAAGTGGAACTTCGAAAGATTCAAAACCATATTCTTTAAATATCGAAATATCTTTACAAGGGCTTTCTATACAGATACCAGGATTATCTATAGTTTTGGGGAGTGCCCCAATTAACCCAGGTAAGCTTGATAGAATGCCAACTAGATTAGGGTTAGCATCTATTGAGTAGTCCTTAAGATACCTGCAGATTTCCACCAAAGCCTTGGTTACATAAAAATCATTAGGTAAAGAGAAGGATGATAGGTTAATTAAATTATTATCTGTAATGGAAAAAGGTTCAATGTCAGGATCCTTTGATTCAGGTAAATGTGATAAGGGACAGACATAGGTTCCACGCCCAGTTTGACCATTGGCCAGGCCCCTTTGTTCCAAAACCTTATAGGCAGAAACGACGGTATCACGATTAATTTTTAATTCTTTAGCCAATGAACGAATTGAAGGTAGCTTGGCCCCGGTAGGTAATTTGCTAGTTTCAATGAATAAGGCTAAACCATTGGCAAGCTGCAGGTAAAGTGGGGTTTGTGATGATTTAGATAGCTGTATAGTATTAAACATAGGGATCTCCTTTTGGTTTATTTATATATCTTATATTTATATTAGTAAGGGAGAAATATATGATAGTGAAAGGGTTTGAGTGCAATGCGTAAGAAAGGATTGTTAGGGGTGGCAGCTATTGTAGCCTTAATTATAATAATTGTTATTATAAGGCGCAGATTGAATATTTTACCCATTAAGTCGAACTTAGCAAATCATAATAAAATTGATGTAGAAATAAATGTTAGTAGCCAAGAGACAGATAAAGAACCCTATATTTTGACTGATACTTATATTGTGTCTGATAAAATAAGGATATCAGCTAATCCAATAGAAGGTGATGATAAGTACCTATATATGGAATATAAAATCAACGGATATAACTACGACGTGGGTTATGCACCATCCTATGAAATATCCATAGATAGCAAGGAATTACCCGATGGCTGGAATCAGCTACTTGTTCTAGGGTATAAAGATACTAATGAGCTTGAAGGTGTAAGGCAAATAATTTTTAAAGTAGATAACGATACACCCAAACAGCCTAGAGCACAAAGGCAAGGTGATATTTATGGTATAGGGGAGAAACCATCATATAAAAATGACTATATCCCAGTGCTTATGTATCATGATTTTAAAGAAGATATTACAGAGGAACAAGAAAGTGCAGTTGTGCACCCCGGGCTATTTGAGGAGCAATTAAAAACATTACTAGAAAATGGCTATACCCCGATTAACTTTAACGACCTAAACTTATACATGAACGATAAAGCTGGTCTGCCATTAAAGCCAATTATTATAACAGCTGATGATGGCTACCTGAGTAACTATGAAATAGCATTCCCCATATTAAAGAAATATAATATCCCGGCAACCTTTTTTGTTACAACTAGATATGTAGGTGTAGATACATCATCACCACACTTTACATGGGAACAAGCAAAAGAAATGGAAGAGAGTGGCCTAATAGATATACAAAGCCACAGCCATGGGCATCTTTTGCTTAACACGCTACCAGATGATGAGATAAGGCATCAGGTTGATGTATCCTTCGGAATTATTGAGCAAAAATTAGGGAAGAGGGATGTTAAAGTATTGGCCTATCCCCAGTTTTATTGTAACAACCATACAAAAGAGATTCTGGCTGAGGAGAGTGTTGATCTTCAAATAACTAGACTAGCTAAGAAACGCAAACCTAGCACAACACCAACTAATATTCAGCGTATCCACGTAGCCAACTACACTAGCCCTGAGGATCTACTGGGGCAGGTGATGGCATTAGACCGATAATAGACCGATAATTTGGGGTCGGGTGGCAAACGCTTGTGTGATAAGAATTTCGTAAAGTACTAATGCTCGGGGAGAATGAATTTGCTAAAAGCCAGAACTCGCTATCGCTCAGACACTGGCTTTTTTAACGCACATTCATTCTCCCCTTCGCAAAGTACTTTGTCGAAATTCTTATAATCACTCGCTTATTGCCTCCCGACCCCAAATTATCTATTCTACTAGCCACTTACGCCAAGAGCCAAGGGGTGGTGGGTGTATCCTAGTAGAATTATGTATGCAAGAGAGTAGTGGTATCTCAGGGAGTGTCCTTCGGCCCATAGGCCGCAGACACGAGTCGGGATACCACTACTCTCTTGCTATTTTGCTTTTACCCACCCTCACACCTAAACTTTAAATTTCTTGAGGACCCGAATGTCTTGGCCGAACACAGGTAGGGATTCGTAGCTACCGAGGATGCGTGAGACGATACGATCGGAGTACTGCTCCTTGAGTTCTTCAAGAGATAGATTAGTTGAGATAATTGTAGCTTTTTGATTCAATACCCTGGTATTAATAGTGTTGAAAAGCTCTGGACCTGTGAAGGAAGTTACAAATTCAGTTCCAAGATCATCAATAATTAAAAGCTCTACAGTTAACAAGGTATTTAGCATTTCTTTAGAGAATTCCTCCATATCCTCACGGTGAAAACGAGCCGTTTCAAAAAGTTGGAATAGCTGTACAGCGGGTAAATATAATACGGTTTTACCCTTATCTAGCAAATCTTTAGCAATGCAATTACATAAAAAGGTTTTGCCAAGTCCTGTATTACCATGGAAAAGCAGGTTTTGAAAGGTGCTATCGAATTTATGGACAAAGTGAACGCAAAAACGATATAGGTTCTGCATATTTTGGTGGGGTGACCTGCCAAATCGTTTATCCACTTCCTTGGAATAGTATCCGAAATCAAAGGTATCGAAGTTTTCAAATTCTAAAACATGCTTTAGGTTAGACTGCTCATAGGCCAAGTTAATAAGGGCTTGGCTTAGGCAGACACACTGGCTAGTACCTATGTAGCCGGTGTCCTTGCATTTATTGCAGTCAAAATGTAAATCTAGGTAATCAGCAGGATAGCCGTTAGCAATTAAAGTTTCTTCTTTTTGCCTTATGAGGTTTTGGTTTTCATCTTGGAACTGTGAAACTAAATCAGCCGTATCAGCAGATGTATCGAAGGCAGTTTTTGCAAGTCTTATTCCAATGGTTGACATTTGCATATCAATCTTAGCAATAAGAGGGATAGACTTATAGATTTGCTCTTGGCGCTTAGCTTGTTCTTTGCTGGACTCTAATCTTTTTTTATCATAGATTTTTATTAATTGCTTATACTGTTGCTTTTTTGAAAGCATTTAGGATTCCCCCCCATCTAGTAAACGTTTCATTCTATCGTCTTGTAATTTCTCAAGTTCTGTAAAATCCCAATCACGTCCCTGCATACTATTAAAAGCAGTTTTTTTGATAGGAGACTTGGTGTTAGAGGCCCGCCTTGGTGTTTGTGCCTGCTTAGCAGCAAATGCAGCATCTAACTTCCCAATATCATCTAAGGAAGCAACTTTGTTTTCGTGCCAATTAGTAAAAATAGAATCCAAATAGTTTAAAGAAGGATTTTTGGTCTGAGCTGAAGTTCGGCGGCAACCTTCAAGTATTACTTCCATACTAAATTTATAAGTATTTAGCCATTTGTCCATAAACTCCTTTTGAACTTGAGTGATATTTTGAGATCCAATGCCTACTTCGGATAATATTTTAAAATAAACTTTATCTGTCTTTGAACGATTTTGTGCCTGCTCCAAGCTATTAACCCCATCATTAAGCCAGGCAATAGCAGTTTTTTCGATATAACGCATACTCGTATGACCTTTAGTAGCACAATGATTTAGCAAATATTCGATAAGGTCAACAGGCATATGTAGCCAATCATATAGGCCGAACAATATTTGCTGATCTGACGATGATAGCAATCTTCCAATAGATTTTTCAGCCATTTTATAAAGTTCTTGAACCTGAGGGTCTTGTAAATAAATAGAAAGTTCTGAGGGACTGTAGTTAGGTCTTGTTTGCTGAATGTAAGTATTAGTTTTGATGGCCTTTTTAGGTTCTGGATCTTGCTTAGGAACTTCTATCTCAGTAGTTACCTCAGTAGCTTCTATCTCAGCATCCTTAAGGGGAGGAGTAAGACTAAAAGAAAGTTCAAACTCCTCCGTAGATAAGGCATTAAATGTAAGTATATTTTTGGATTGCCAATATTCCAGTGCGGAAATAAGCTCAGATGAGAGCATTGATAATAAAGCCGCAGTATCTTCTATAGTAAGTAGCTCGGTGCGCTCATAATAGGCAGTCAGTAGGTAAAGGTAAACTTTAACATAACCACCCATTGCTTGAGGCATATAATCATGTATAAACCAAGAGGGAACTGATATAGAAGATGAATGATTGTCAGTGGTAAGTTTCAGTGTAGCCATAATTGCATCTCCTTTTAGTGATTTTATTTAATCCCCATTTTAGAGGAAATTGTTAACAAAGCCTTGTGGATAAGATTGTGGATAATGTGGATAACTAGTTTCCGAGGAGGTCATCAGCTATCATATTAATGTTGCCAGCACCCATAGTAATGATTAAATCTCCAGGAATACAATGTTCTAAGAGGTGGGTTACAATATCATCAAAGTTATCAATGTAAGTTGCATCTTTCCCCAAATTGTGGATTGAAGTTACCAAGTCTTGTGCATGGATATCCCCAGGGTCTTTTTCACGTGCTGCATAAATATTGGAAATAATGATTTCATCAGCTAATAAAAGTGCATTTGCAAAATCATCAAGAAATATCTTCATACGTGTATAAGTATGGGGCTGAAATACACACCAAATCTTATTGTGTGGACGTTTTTTGGCAACCTCAAGGGTTGCTTTAA
>CAYUEJ010000018.1:0-13635 GCA_964442565.1 uncultured Candidatus Epulonipiscium sp. | reverse complement strand
AACGCAGCCTAGCTTTGTTACGGTTACTACGGTCTCCCTCATCTTCAAATAATTCTTTTGTAGCCTGGATATAATACATGGCTTCACTGGCAGGAATTTTATCTTCTAAAACCATGGCTTTTTTAGGATTCCTTCCAAGACCACCACCTGCAAATACTTTAAAATATTTATTACCATCTTGAGTAAAGGCAATAAATCCTACATCTGCAACGGTTGCATTAGCAGTATCTTTTGCTGTATTTGAAAAAGATACTTTATACTTACGTGGCAAATCATACTGGTCTATATGTGTAATCATATGTTTATATGAACTTAGAGCATAAGGTAGAACGTCAAAGGCCTCCTCTTGCTCTACCCCTGTTAAGGGTGAGCAGGCTATATTTCTCGGTTTATTACCTCCTGAACCTACCGTAATTAAGTTTTTCTCTAATAGGTCATCCATAATGTGAGCGGTTTGCTCTAGTGTAACACCGTGGAATTGAATCGCTTGCCGACTGGTTAGGTGAAGTGACCCTACATCATGTAATCGGGCTATTTCATATATATCCTCTAATTCCTTTATCTGAAGTAGGCCAGCCGGAACACGTACTCTTACCATAAAGGTTCCTTTATCTTTTTGCTCATAAACACCCATGCCACCTAGGGATGGCTTTATCTCTTTTGATGTTTTAATGCCTGTTAAAACATCATTAATAAGTAGTTTGTAGTCTTCTATGCTTTGTTTAATATGGTTTAGCTCATTATAATTTAGTTGATTGTCGTTCATATCGTGTCTAACACCTCTTTTAGTTAATCTTATGCTATGTTAAAAGTTAGTTTTCTATAAAGGTCAAATATTAACCACTGGTTTGAGAAATCAATTAGTTCTTGCTCGCTCTCAACATCTAGGGTTTCATATTGCTTTAATAAAAGCTCTAGCCCCTCATTAGAATCAATTTTTATTCCAAATCCTCTACCATTTAATACTGGGTAAGACCCATAAGTATATTCTTGTATCGGGCATATCTTAGCTACTTTTCCTTGTCTAATCTTAATAGCTACCTTATCACGTAAAACTAAGATATCGAAATCATCAGGGTATTGATATCCTGCCCCCTCTAAGGGTATGGTATTCCCAACCTCATAAAATCCCTGATGTTTAGAGAGTCTTTTCACATCGTACTCCTTAACATCATAATAAAATATATCAAATATTTCAGCCCTAGCTTCTAGATTTCCCGCTTTAAAAGTGCCAACCTTATTTTCGCCGTAGGCCCTTTCATTGTTAACAATTATCCCTCCACCAGCAACATCATAGCCATCAACGATTACAAATCGTCCAGTAATATGACTCTTATTAAAAAGGTCAAAAGCCACTTTTTCTTTAGTAGATATAATAACTTCAGCCACATCATTTAAGTTGATTTTATCTGCTTTTTTCCCTTTTTCTAAACTAGAAGCATCTATCACTTTAATAATACTTACTATTTGCGCTGTGACTTCTTGAGTTGCTAATTTGACCTTATATTCTTTTCCGCTAATAAGTGGATCCCTGCCCATCCAAAAAACACTTGCCCTAAAGGTATTTGAAATAAGAGGGCTATGATTTACATGAGTAATGACTTCTCCCCTTTTATTAAAGAACTCATCTGTAACCGTAATTCCTACGGATTGACCAGCGGTTATCTTATCTGTTTTATCCCTGTCTGCCCAATATTCTATGGTTTTTACTTTGGTTGTTTTGCCCTCTGGATGAATACATATGTGATCGCCTACTTCTAAAGTACCACTTTCTATTCTACCGGATATAATTCTTCTATCATCAAACTTATACACATCTTGGATTGGAAATCTTAAGTCCTTCCCTTCAAGACTTTTTTCAGTTTCTATTAAATCCATAGCATCAATAAGTGATTCTTCACCGTACCATTCCATTTCTTTAGAGGCTAATAAAA
This sequence comes from uncultured Candidatus Epulonipiscium sp., assembly GCA_964442565.1. Lineage (GTDB taxonomy): Bacteria > Bacillota > Clostridia > Lachnospirales > Cellulosilyticaceae > JAAYSX01. Next base: position 11,701 of record CAYUEJ010000018.1, on the reverse strand, counting down.
TATTTTCTCCGCAAAAAGCAGATATAGGAATATATTTTAGGGGTTTAATCCCTAATTCACTTAAGAAAGCTTCCATTTCTTTCTTAACGGTCTTATAAGTTGTTTCACTATAACCCACTAAGTCCATTTTGTTTATAATAATATATACCTTTTGTATTCCTAAGAGCGAGAGCATATAAGCATGCCTTTTTGACTGCTCCTGGACACCTTCTTTTGCATCAATGACAAGAAGAGCAGCCTGGGCATGGGCTGCCCCAGTAATCATGTTTTTTAAAAACTCTTTATGACCTGGCGCATCAATAATTACATAGTCCCTTGTTCTAGTATGAAACTGAATCTGAGTTGTGTCAATGGTTATTCCTTGTTTTTGTTCTTCTTCAAAAGCATCTAATAAATAAGCATACTCAAAAGGCTTACCTGTTTCATGTGCAATCTTTTTAACCTTGTCTATTGCCCCTTGCGGGAGGGAGTTTGTATCATAGAGCAATCTCCCTATAACTGTTGACTTACCATGGTCTACATGGCCTACTACTACTATGTTTAATTTCTCTTTTAATGGTTTCATTTTATTCCCCCTAATTAATATATTGTATACCTTCTTACATGTACCCTGCACTACGTAGCTTTTGCATTGCATAGGCATCTTCTTGATCTTGGGCCCTACCGGCACGCTCACTTGTTGTTGTCACCTTAAGCTCTGCTATAATATCATCAATGTTTTTTGCATCAGATTCTACTTTCCCTGTACATGGGGCGCAACCTAGGCTGCGGTACCTAGTACCATTTTTTGTGAAATACAAATCACTAATAGGCATCTTTTCCCTCTTAATATATTCCCAAATATCCAGCTCATTCCACTGCAATAAAGGGTGTACCCTAATATGATTACCTTTGGGAAAATCTGTTTTAAACTGATCCCAAAGTTCTGGCGGCTGATTGGTATAATCCCACTGATAATCTTTATTTCTTTCACTAAAGACCCTCTCTTTTGATCTTGAGCCTTCCTCGTCTCGTCTTACGCCTACAATGAGGCCTTCAAAACCATATTTATTGACAACTTGTTGAAGACCATCTGTTTTAAGTGCCCGGCAGCATACGAGTCTGCCCTTATCAGGACCCATTCCATCACGAATAGCTTGCTCATTAGTATGGACAATTAAATCAAGTCCCATCTCTTTAACAACTTTATCCCGGTAGGTAATCATTTCTGGTATTTTATAGGTTGTATCTACATGAATAAATGGAAATGGGCAATGTCCATAAAAAGCCTTTTTTGCTAACCATAACAAAACTGTCGAGTCCTTTCCAACAGACCATAACATCCCTAGCTTACCCAATTTCTTATACGCTTCCCTTAATATAAATATACTTTGCGCCTCTAACTGATCTAAATGTTCCATAATTTTCCCCCTAATAATTATTTGCTTCTTTTTTGTTAATAGCGATTTTTTTAACGCCGCCACTAGGCTTTTCTATAATCCAGTGCAAAATATCTTGCTCCTCTTTGCTATATACCAAACTGCCCTTGCCCCCTATATCTGCTCCTAAAAAATATTTAATAGCTTGGGCATGACATGCCTTAATGCAAGATGTGCATCCCCAGCATTCTTCTGGATATTTAATAAAGGCTTTATTATCTTGGTTAGCTTTTAATAAATTTCCAGGGCATACGCTTTGGCATTTTCCGCAACCTACGCAGCAGTTTTGATTAATAATGATGCTCATATGTCTCCCCCTTCTTAACCAAATCCCTTACAATAATGTTGATTTCATCACCGACTTTAACCGAATTTATATATTTAAAAAAGGACTGATCCTTGTGGGGATAATCTGAGTGCTCTGCAAAACTATTCCACCTGGTTTCCTTTCTTGCATTTAAATGGGCAATAACACTGTGACAAAGAATAAGCCTATCTTTAAGTTCAAAAATCTTCATTACATCATTCATATCTCTTCCGTATAACTTTTCACTTAATTGCAAAATATCATTTATTTTCTCTTTTGCCATTTCAAGTTGTCTAGTATTATACCTGTAATTACTACTAATACCCCCTGCATAGGTATCCATGATCTTTTGCATGGCTTCTTCCAAGTCATGGGCGGTATACACACTTTGTTTGTCTTTTAATAGGGCCATTATTTCTTCCAGTTTTTTATTTACATTTGAAGAATTAATTTCCTGCAAATCCCTATGTTCTATATAAGCTAAAGCTGCCTGGGCTGCTATTTCCCCTTCTACAAGGGCACCTGTTACATATTTTTGGGGGCAACCTCCCGCTACATCTCCAGCAGCATATAGGCCTTTAATAGTTGTGGCTCTATTATTATCAATCCAATAGCCACTTGCCGTATGACCACCTATAATATATGGCTCCGTCCCTTCAATCTCTACATTTTCAGTCCGTGGGCCCTTGCCCCCCTCGATCCACTTTATGGTTTGTGCTGGTGACATATTAAGGTAGGCTTTTAACAAATCTTCTTCTTGTTCACTAGTAATATTTTTAGTTTTAAGATAGCATGGTCCCCTTCCTTCTATATTTTCTTTTACGGTTCCATACACTCTTTGGGAGGTGGTGTTCCCGTATTTCATCTCATATTCTTCTCCTAAAGCATTAATCTGGGCAGCTCCTACCCCTTGGGCAATTGTGCCTGTGGGCGAAATGGTATCTTTACACCTTAGTGCTATAAATCTCATTTCAAAAGTCGTCATCTCTGCTCCGGCTCTTATCCCCATGGCATATCCTGCACCTGTATTAAAAGGGCTATACCACATTTTATGTCTAGAATATCCTGGATTATTTGGTTTATATAATCCAGACGCCCCTCCTGTTGTGCAAATAACAGCCTTTGCATTAATTACATAAAGGATTTTTTCATCAACCGATAATCCATAAACACCTATTATCTGACCCTCTTCAACAATATACTCTATGGCATATACACGGTTTAAAATATGTATATTTTCCTCATTTGTAATGGCCTGGGCAAGTATAGGCTTTATATTTTCCCCGTTAATCTTAATGTTCCTATTGCCTCTTGCTACATACTTGCCTTTATCATCTTTTAAAATAATTAAACCTAACTCTTCTAACTTGTGTGTTACTTTATTAAGTCTTTCTGACATGGATAATAGCAAATCTTCCCGTGCAATCCCATGGGCATCATTCTTTGCATAATTAACATAGTCCTGGGGTGTTTGGCCATCTACAATATACGCATTTAATGCATTAACTCCTGCTGCCAAACAGCCACTTCTTTTAATGTTTGCTTTTTCTAACACCACAACTTCCTTATTAGAGTTTTCCGCCATGGTAAGGGCTGCATAACACCCCGCCGTGCCCCCACCAATAATTAAAATATCTGTTTCTATATGTTGAACTTTCAATGTAAAATTACCCCCTATCATTCTTATTATTTTATATAAATACAGGCATTGGATCTACTTTAAGTCTATTCTCCACGACCTTGGCTTCAAATTCATCAAAAATATAAAGCCTATGAAGCAACACCAATACCTCATCTCCTACCTTCAGTGGCTCTTGCTCCAATGTTCTAGAACCTATTAATGAAATCTTCCCTACCTTAACTGTGACCTCTAAGTTATGCCCCTTAAATACAATCTCTTTCACCATGCCTTTTTCTGCTGCAGATGGGGTCATAATTTCCTTGTTATTTCTTTCTATTTGCAGAAACTCGGGTCTTATGACCGCCCTTTTCCCCTTAGGAATATCCCTAAATCCCTTTAGCTCTTGGTAGTCTTCAACAAGAGTAGACTCTCCTATAAACTGGGCTACAAATGGTGTTTTAGGATTTTTATAAATCTCAGATGGAATGCCTTTTTGCTCGACTTTTCCTTTGTTTGTAACAATAATCTCATCTGCCAACTCAACCGCCTCTTCTTGATCATGGGTAACAAAAATACTTGTTATTCCTAACTGGGCAATCATTTCTTTTAGCCAGGTTCTAAGCTCTTTTCTTATTTTGCAATCAACGGCGGCAAAGGGTTCATCTAGAAGAAGTACTTTTGGCTCTGGTGCAAGTGCCCTTGCAAAAGCCACTCTTTGCCTTTGCCCACCTGAAAGCTGATGGGGATACCTTTTTTCAAGACCCTCTAGCCCAATCAGTGACAATAACGCCTTAACACGCTTGTCAATTGTCCTTTTATCCACCTTTTGCACCTTAAGCCCAAAAGCAATATTGTCATAGATACTCATATGACGAAATAGAGCATAATTTTGAAAAACAAATCCTATTCCCCTTTCCCCAGCTGGTATATCATTGACCCGAATACCATCAATGATAATATCCCCTTCATCTGGCGCTTCCAGACCTGCAATCATTCTTAAAATAGTTGTTTTACCACTTCCACTGGGACCTAGAAGGCCTATTAATTTACCTTTTTCTATTTGGAAACTGACAAGATCTGAGGCTTTAAAGTCCCCATAATTTTTAACAATATTTTTTACTTCTATATGCATCTGCTACACCTCCTCTTGCTCCTTATTTTCTATAATGTTTCGCATAACTAATATCATCAATGCAAATACCATCAATATGGATGCCACTGCAAAAGCTGCTGAAAACTGATATTCGTTATAAAGAATTTCAATATGGAGGGGCACCGTATTGGTTAGGCCCCTAATGTGCCCTGATACAACTGAAACAGCCCCAAATTCCCCCATTGCCCTAGCAGCGCAAAGGGTTATTCCGTATAGAAGTCCCCATTTTACATTGGGCAAGGTTACCTTGGTAAAAATAGTTAATCCTTTAGCTCCTAACATAACCGCCGCCTCTTCTTCTTCTGTTCCCTGTGCCTCCATAAGGGGGATTAGCTCTCTTGCAATAAAGGGAAAAGTTACAAATACAGTGGCTAAAATAATACCTGGCACCGCAAAAACAATTTGAATATCATATTTGGTTAAGAAATCATGAAATAAGCCATTTCTCCCAAAGGTTAGTATAAATGCTAAACCAGAAATAACAGGGGAAATTGCAAAGGGTAAGTCTATTAGAGTAACCAAAAGGTTTTTACCCTTAAAACTATATTTCGTAATGGTCCATGCGGCTATAAGCCCAAACACTGTATTCATGATAACTGCAACAATGACTGAAATAACTGTAAGGCCTATTGCTTGCAGGGTATACAAATCAGTTACAGCAAGGGTATATGCTTTGACTCCTTTCCTCAGAGCCTCTACCATAATGACAACTAGAGGTACTCCTAGCATTAGTCCTAAAAACAAAGTACTAATTAAAATTAAACTCCACTTTGTAACAAATGATTTCATAGCTTACCTCATTCCTTTATAAATTTATTAGCATTCCACTGAATAATATTAATTAACAGTAGCATTAAAAAAGATATACTAAGCATGACAAGGGCTATGGCCATAGCGCCATTGTAATCATATTGTTCTAGCTTACTCATAATTAAAAGGGGGGCTATTTCTGTTTTCATAGGCATATTTCCAGCTATAAAAATAACACTGCCATATTCCCCAATCCCTCTTGCAAAGGCTAATGAAAAGCCTGTTAAAATAGGTGCAGAAATCTCCGGTAAAATAACTTTCCAAAAAATCCTTAATGGGCTTGCTCCAAGAACAGTTGCCGCTTCTTCGTACTGATCATCTAAATTACTAAGCACAGGCTGTATGGTCCGAACAACAAAAGGTATTCCAATAAAGACTAAGGCGATAATAATTCCCAGTGGAGAAAAAGAAGATTTTATACCAAAGCCATAAAGGACCTTACCAATCCACCCATTTTTAGAATATAAAGTTGTCAATGTAATGCCCGCCACAGCCGTTGGTAAGGCAAATGGCAAATCAATACATCCATCTAAAAATCTTTTAAAAGGAAAGTCATATCTTACTAACACCCATGCCAGTATGGTTCCAAAGAAACTATTGATTAGGGCAGCTATTAAGGCGCACCCAAAACTAATTTTATATCCTGCCAATGCCCGTGGTGTAAAGGCAGCCTCTGTAAAGGTATTAAATCCCATTCCTAATCCTTTAAAAACCATGGCTCCTAAAGGAATCAGTATAATAATTGTTAAGTATGTAATGGTAAGGCTAAGTGACAATTTAAAACCAGGAATAACCCTTACTTTCTTAGTCATATTAATCCTCCTTATGTTTAGCTTGTAGGGATATAAATTTCATCAAACACGCCGCCATCTCTAAAATGTATGCTATGGGCTTTTTGCCACCCACCAAATCCTTGATCAATGGTTATGAGTTTTAGATCTGGGAAAGTATCTTTATAGCCTTTAGCTATTTCTTTATCCCGTGGTCTATAGTAGTTCTTGGCTACAATTTCTTGCCCTTCTTTTGTGTACAAGTAATCAAGATAGCCCTTAGCTACCTCTCTTGTTTCTTTCTTATCTACCACTTGGTCCACAATGGCTACAGGTGGCTCTGCTAAAATACTAATAGACGGAATAATAATACTAAATTCATCCATTCCTAATTCTTTAACCGATAGCAGCGCTTCATTTTCCCATGCAATCAGTACATCACCGATTCCTCTTTGGGTGAAAGTAGCCATAGATCCCCTAGCACCTGAGTCAAGGACTTCTACGTTCTCATATATCTTTTTAACAAACCTTTTTGCCTCTGACTCATCTCCGTTACTTTTTTCCACGCTATAAGCCCATGCTGCTAAATAGTTCCACCTTGCCCCTCCTGATGATTTTGGATTAGGCGTAATAACAGATATACCATCCCTAGCCAAATCATCCCAGTCCTTTATATTTTTCGGATTTCCTTTTCTAACAAGAAATACTATGGTTGATGTATAAGGTGAGCTGTTATATTTAAACTCGCCTTGCCACTTTGGGTCTACTAAACCTCCTTCACTAATGGCATCAATATCATATCCAAGTCCCAGTGTAACAATATCTGCATTCAATCCCTCTATAACTGATCTAGCTTGCTTCCCTGAGCCACCGTGAGATTGGTGAATAACAACTGCTTCCCCTGTCTTTTCATACCAATGCTGGGTAAACTGATTATTTAACTCAGTATATAATTCCCGGGTTGGGTCATAAGACACATTTAATAACTTTACTGGATCTGGAATGTGATTCGCAAGCCCTGATACCGTACCAAAAGCCCAAAAAACAAGTATTACCAACTCCACGAGTCTATCTTTTTTCATCTGCTCACCTTCCTTCAACTAAACATATATGTTTTATATGTTTATAAATATAATTCATTTAGAATTATTTGTCAATAGTTTTTTATAATAAATAAATAAAAAAATAAAAAGCCCTAGAATTTAGCTACTAACTAAACCCTAGGGCTTCTTTTATCACCATGTTCTTTCATATTTACAAAAATGATACTCCAAACCTTCATATACTTCCACATCAGTCTCTTCTACAAGCTTCCAATCTTCTAATTCATCTAAACTTTGGATAAAGGTATCAGCCTCATATTCTTTATCAATCTTAGTAATATAGGCCACCTTACATTCTTCTAGCATTTGTTTATATATGGTTTCCCCGCCTATTACAAAAATATCTTCTTCTTTATAATCGGCTGCTGCTTCTACAGCCTCTTCTATAGTATAAACAACTACCACATCTTTAACTTTATAGTCCTTTTGATTTGTTATGACGATATTAAGCCTATTGGGTAAGGGCCTTCCTCCTGGCATTGATTCTAAAGTCTTTCTTCCCATGATAATTGCTTTTCCTGTGGTCATTTCTTTGAAAAACTTTTGATCTTGTGGGATTTTTGCTAATAAAGCTCCTGCATAACCTATGGCCCAGTTTTTATCAACTGCAAAGATTAAATTCATATACTCATTCCTTCTATTCTTTATTAGATGCCTAAATTGTAGGCAGCTTACAACTAGTGTTCGGGAGGTTTATGATTATTTTAGTCCCTACATCTATCTGACTTTCTACCCGAATCTTCCCATTATGCATTTGAATAATCCAGCTGGCTATGGCAAGTCCAAGTCCCGTACCACCTGCCCCATCGATTCCTTTTGTTCTTGATTTATCCACCCTATAAAATCGGCTGAATATGTGTGGCAGGTCTTTTTGCCCAATACCAATACCTGTATCTTCTATAGAAATCTGTATTTCATTTTCCTTAAGGGTAGATTCTATTGTAATACTCCCACCACTAGGAGTATATTTAATACTATTATCTATAAAAATTCTTAAGGATTCTTTTATTAGCCTTGGATCTGCATGTATTAATACTTTGGCGTTGTCACTGCTGATAATCTCATGAGCATCATCTATCATTTTTGTTTCTTTAATAATCACATCAATTAGGTCATTAAGATAAAAATCTTTTTTCTCTACTTTTTGGGTCTCTTTATCCCCTCGTGCTAAAAAGAGAAGTTTTTCTACTAGGTCTTTCATATTATTGGATTCTTCCTTAATTGCCACTAAGGATTCATCAAGTATATTTTCATCTTCTTTGCCCCACCTATGAAGTAAGTCTGTATAGCCTTGAATGACGGCAATAGGTGTTCTAAGTTCATGAGAGGCATCTGAAACAAATTGATTTTGCTTTTCATAAGACTGCTGTATTCCATCTAACATGCCATTAAAGGTTCTTGCAAGGTCTTTTAGTTCATCTTGGGAACCACTTATATCTAGGCGTGTGTTAAGTTCATTAACCGTTATATTTTCGACAGTTCGGGTCATGACTTCAATCGGTCTTAAAATCTTTTTGCTGGATTTTGACCCTGAAAGTATAACATCTAACAGTTGTAATATACTAATAACGAGTAGTACAAGTAGTATGATTACTAAAGTTGTGATTTCTTTTTGCATTCTATTTTTTATTTGAATCTGAGCCGGCATATAATTCCACTGGATATCTCCCTTTAATATCATGGCATAACCAGAATGATAACTTGCTGGGTCATTACCTGCAACCATATTATCCTTTGCTATGATGTAGTTACGGCCGATATCCCAGGCACCTACCAAATCCTCACTACCATAAAAATCTATGCCTTTAGGGTGTTCCTCTGTTGTATATAAGACGTTGCCTTTTTGATTAAATATAGTAATTGAAAGAGCATCAAGCTGTGCAAGCCTTTTAATCTTACTTTCCGAATAGCTGTTCCCTTCCCCTAGGTAATCTGACACCAACTGAAAGTTCCTATTCATATGTTCTTGTGCATTCCATACGCTAAGTCCTATAAATCCACCAACAATACACAATCCTAGGAATAGCAAAATAGAAAGGGTTTTAAGGGCATAAACCAATGTTATTTTGAATGTTAGGGAAAAGCGAAACTTCTCAATCAGATTATTGTAGATATTCCTAGACTCATTTTTTATAATCTTAAGAATTCTTCTGACTACTTTTGATATTTCATTCATGTTTTAAAGTGTATCCCACCCCTCTGACCGTATGGATAAACTTTTTATTATACTGGTCATCTATTTTACTCCTAAGGTATCTGACATATACATCTACCACATTAGTCTCTCCCATATAATCATATCCCCAGACGGCCTGAAGAATTTTTTCCCTTGTAAGGGCAATCCCCTGATTGTCTAGAAAATAATAAAGCAAATCAAATTCTTTTTTTGTAAGCTCAACTATTTCTTCTTCATAGGTTACCATATGTTTATCCATATCAAGCTTTAAACCTCCAACCTGCAGCGAATTTTCTTGTATCATACTATTGTTAGGTTTTAATGCGACCCTTATTCTAGCAAAAAGTTCTTCTACCGCAAACGGCTTTGTTATATAGTCGTTGGCTCCCATGTCTAAGCCTATAACCTTATCCATTACATCATCCCTTGCCGTTAGCATAATAATGGGAATATCGGAGTGTTGCCTAATATTTCTAAGTACCTCTATCCCATTCATATGCGGTAGCATGACATCAAGAAGGATTAGGTCAAATCGCTGGCTTTGGGCCTTGTATAATCCATCTCTACCATCATGTGATTGCTCAACTTGGTATCCCTCGTGTGTTAGCTCTAGTTCAAGAAATCTAGCAATCTTAACCTCATCCTCTATAATAAGGATTGATTTTCTTTCCATACCTAACGCCCCCCTGAGTATAATCTTCTTTTATTTAGATTATACATCAAATGGAATTGTTTTAGTATAAAAAAAGGTATCTGGCACATCCTTTCTAAGACACACAAGCTCTGCTTGCAAAAGTCTCAGAAAGGATGTGCCAGACACGATGTCGGAAACTATTCTGCTTCTACTGTTATATCCTCATCAAAGTTTTTCTTAAAATCATCTATATCATCTTGCATCTTATTAAGCATTTGATTCACTTTCATGTCTTCGCCGTTATTTTTCTCAAACCTAAATCTATAGCCTGTTAGTAAGGCAATGATTAAAGCTACTAGGGATACATGAAAAGCAACAACACCGATTACAATTGTAACAGTTAAGGAAAGATTCAGTGCTGTTCTTTCGTTTTTGCTTACGATAAATCTAATGTTATTAGACTTCCTTACTAAGCCCTTCATTTTATCAAAAAAATTATCTTTTTCGCTGGCACTATCTGGTTTGATTTTATCATGACTCTCTAAATATATTAATGCTTCTAGCAAATCTCCATTACTTCTTTCTAGTGCTTCCTTTGCGCTTTCATAGCTAACGTTGGCCCTTCTTCTTAATTCGTCAATAAGTTCTATTGTTATTCCCATTATAACCCCTCCATTTGTTCTATTTATATGTTTTAGTTTATATGTTTATTATACGGGCAGCTTATTAGACTGACATTAGTAGAAGATTAGAATTAGATTAGAAAATTAAGTTAAAAAAACTATTGACTTCTGGTTTTTATTGGGTTATAATTCATTTCATACTAAACATATATGTAAAATAAAACTATCTAAGGAGGCAAGTTGTATGGATATAGATTTTATCTTCAAACATATCCCCCTCTACATAAAAGCCGCACAACTTACCATGACTTTGGCTTTTTTTGGGGTTGGGTTGTCAATCATTGTAGGTTTTATCTGTAGTATCATTATTTACTACAAAATAAAGGTGTTAAGGCATATTGTTAGTTTCTATATTGAACTCTCACGAAATACTCCCCTTTTAATTCAACTCTTCTTTCTATACTATGGGTTGCCAAAGATGGGAATAAAGCTCGAAGCTTATACTTGCGCCATTATTGGTCTTACCTTTTTAGGTGGCAGCTATATGGCAGAGGCTTTCCGTAGTGGACTAGAGGCGGTTAGTAAAACCCAAGTTGAATTAGGCCTTAGTATTGGACTTACCAAACCACAGTTAATTCGCTACGTGATACTACCACAAGCTTTTGCAGTTGCTGTTCCTAATTTAGGTGCCAATGCCATCTTTATTTTAAAAGAAACATCCATTGTTAGCGCCATTGCCCTTGCTGATTTAATGTTTGTGGCTAAGGATTTAATAGGGATGTATTACAAAACAACAGAGGCTCTTTTTATGCTAGTAGTGGCCTATCTCATTATTTTATTACCATTATCACTACTACTTACCTTTATTGAAAGGAGGGTACGCCATGCTGGGTTCGGGAGCTAATGTCATCTTTGAAGGAATTAACTTATCTAGGCTTCTTGGTGGTTTGTGGGTAACCACAAGGATTGCACTTATTTCAGTCATAATTTCTTTTATAGTTGGTATCATTTTTGGAATTATTATGACATCTGATAATAAGTTAATAGGTGTCATATCTAGAATTTATTTAGAAGCTGTGAGAATTA
>CAYUEJ010000017.1:0-13692 GCA_964442565.1 uncultured Candidatus Epulonipiscium sp. | reverse complement strand
GGGCCTCTAATACCGCTCTTGATGTTATCTTACTAAAATCCGGTTTAAACATAAACTCCATTCCTGCCCATGACCCTGGCAAGCTAAGTGAGTTTACCATCAAAACGGCTAAGAGTCCAAAAAGTATTGGCATTAGGATTTTTGTGTATTTTTCAATACCATCTTTGACCCCCGCAAAACAAACTACAGCAGTAATTAAAAGAACTATTAATGTGCCTATTAACGGCTCTACTGTGGATGATGATAAAACTTCAAAATACTCTGCATAGGGTATATGATCTGGTGCAAATAAATGCCCTGTAAGGGATCTTCCAACATATGAAACTAGCCATCCTGCAATAATTGCATAAAACGATAATATAATAAAAGATGTGGCTACTGCTAAATATCCACCAAAATGCCATGGAAATTTAGTTTCTTTCATCTTGAACGCCCCAACTGCATTAGTGCCTGCCCGCCTTCCCAGTGAAAACTCTACAAGAAGTACTGGTATACCTATAACCGCAACACATAATAAATATAGGAGTATAAAGGCTGCTCCCCCGTATTGGCCTACTATATATGTGAACTTCCATATGTTCCCTAAACCTACTGCTGATCCAACAGCCGCTACTAATACACCAAACTCCGAACCAAATCCTTCTCTTTTACTCACTTGGCGCCTCCTAATGTTTATTGTTATTATGTGCTAATGTAAAAGCTACCCTATCTTTATTTGATAGAATAGCTTTTATGTTAAATATTATTAATATTTATACTGCTGGTACAAGTACTGGTCTAGCTTGTGCCTCATATGCAAACTGCAGCATAAAAGCAGCACTATTAGTAATTGCCTGCGTGAGATCTATACTAATCATTTCATCCCAGTCAGTCTTATTACTCATTACTTCTTTGTAATCATGACTTTCTTTTAGCATATACTCCAAAGCTGTATCTCTTTCTAGCGTCTTAAGTTTTTCTAATATAATATCGATTATATCTATAGGTAAGGGTGTGCTTGCCATTTCATTTTGAAGCAAAATCTCATATTGTAAATGCTTTTTAAGGTCTACTACATAATAATTATGAGCATAGCAAAAGGAATCTGCTACATAGTGGCTGTATGAACCTAGCATATAAGATAAAAATGCATTGCTTCTGTTTCCACTTTCAAACTTAGCTAGCATCCTATCATATTCTAGTCCAGCAAGTTCCGGTGTGTGAAGTTTTACCCTGCGATTTAACGCTATATCTGGTGCACATGCACCCATTTTTACTAATTTATGATTAAATTTAATATCTGTTATCTCTTCAACTAACATAATTGCTGTTTCAGCAATGTACCTATGCGTTTTTAATCTCATTAGGTCCCCCCTGTAATAATAATTGTTCCATTTTTTTAAACCGCATCTCCTATTATATACGATTTTTCTCCATAAGTCTATAGAATGCTCTTAGTATTTTTTTGTATTTTATTGACTGCAATAAAGATAGGAAGGAAAGTTCTATCAAAGAACTTTCCTCCCTATACTGCGATAATATGACTATCTTTTATTATTTTTATTAAAATTTTCGTTATCTTGTCTTTGGTTATCCTTATCCTTCTCAATCTCTTGGCCTATCTCCATGTTAGCATTGTCTTTCTTTGTGTTCTTCTGCTTCTGAGCTTTACTAAAATTCTTCTTTCCCATTGTCAATACCTCCTTTCGTATTGCTACAAAATCTAGTATTGCCAATAGTAATTAATTTTATTCATCTAATTTAAACTTATTTTATAGGACACGGTACACTTGGGATACTTCATCTTTATTTGCAACACTTACCTTTATATCTTTCCCTACTTCAATTCCATTGCTTTGCAGTTTGTTTTTTGTTGTTAAATAAGCTAAATCCGGGAAATTATTTTCCCTGCTTAAATGACCTAGTATAACGTGCTCAAGATTTTCATGATAAACCCCAAGTAAGGCCTTAGCAGCTAGTTCATTACTTAAATGCCCATTGTCTCCTAGGATTCTTTGTTTTAAATAATAGGGGTATCCCCCTGCTTGTAGCATACCTACATCATGGTTAGATTCTAATAATATTAAATGTGAATCTTTAATCTGGCTAATAATACTTTTATCAACATGACCCAAATCTGTTGCAATACTCATCTTTTTGCTTTCATAAGAAAAAGTATATCCAACCGGGTCAGCCGCATCATGGTAAATGGAATATGGCATTATTTCAAGTCCATTAAAGTTCATAGATATTCCTTTATCAATAACTTTAATGTTTTCTGGTAAGACCTTACCAATTTTATTTTCTTCAAGCATAACGTCCCATGTAGCTTTCGTTGCATAAATAGGCCAATTATACTTCCGGGATATAATCCCTGCACCCTTTATATGATCCGAGTGCTCATGGGTAATAAATACCCCTTGTATTTCATCAGGCTCTACACCTATTTCCTCTAGGCCTGCTGTTATTTTCTTCCCACTAATACCTGCGTCAACTAATATTTTATATTTATCTGTTCCAACATATATACAATTCCCACTGCTTCCGCTAGCAATGGTACAAAGTTCAAATTTCATCAGCGCCTCCACCTAACCCTCTATTTTATCTGCACCTTATTATACCCCACCCCATAATGATTAGCAACTGGGGGTGGGTGGGGTTTTCCGTGTGGGTATGGGTGGGGCGCTCGTTGGTGGGGGTAGGGATTTTGGGAGTGCTAATGCTAAGCCGTGTGGATATTAACTAAAAGTCAGAACTCGCTGCGCTCAGACAACTGACTTTTTAACGTTAATATCCCCCACCTTAGCAAAGCACTTCCTCAAAATTCCTACAATACCAACTCGCTGCCCCACCCATACCCACACACCCACTCCCCCTAGGGTAATGCAGTTAGCTAGTCCAGCAATCCCTCTCCACCATACGACCACCCCACGGAATCTTATGCCTAGTCCAGAGTTTGACCGCAGGGTGGCTTGACCGCTAAGGTTGGGAGGTGGTGTAACCCAGCGAGCATCCTCTTGACCGCTAGGTCAACAGATGCGAGTCGGGCTACACCACCTCCCAACCCCCTTACGCCACCCCCACCTGCGCCAACCCCTACCCATCTACACATAAGATCCCGTCACCGAAACTTTTTGGGACTCATCACACCGAATGCACCTTTGTGTACCATTGAGTATAGTTTTTAAAATTACCCGCCCACCCCAAAGCAACTGAATGTGCTTTAATGTTTCACTAGCATAGTTTAGGTGAAGTTCTCGCTCATCATAATAGTGTTTTAGAATAAGAGTACGGTCATTCTTTTGCATGTCTTCCACTGCAATATTGGGTATGCTACCATATCCAACCATTAGGGCTAACTGATTTCTAACCCTTCTCCATCCATCTGCATTGGATACTTCCGATACTACATAATAACCATCCTGCTCCTGGTATTCAAAAAGATTAAGTTCTTTGCATAACTCAAAAGTTAGATAATTTCTTATAAAGGAAGCATCCCGCTCCACCTCCCGTATCTGAAATATTTTTTCTGGGTTATCCTTATGTTTAATAAATAATGATTCCCAAATTTTAAAACCTATATAATATGGATTTATAGCACCTTTATTAGGGGCGATTACAGAGTTATGGACCTTTAAAAATTCTATTTGAAGGTTTGCTGGTAAGTCAAGGGTCTGTAATATTTGATAGTGCCACCAACTGGCCCAGCCTTCATTCATAATTTTAGTTTCGATTTGGGGTAAAAAATACCTACTTTGTTCTGCCACAATCATTACAATGTCTTTTTGCCACTCTTCTAAATTCCCATTTTCCATAATGAATAATAATAAACTCTCACTTCCATCAGCCTGAAGCTTTACAGCATGGGCAGAGTCTAGTATTTTTTCTACCTGATTATAACCAATACTTGGATCTTGTATATAGCTTCTAATACGGCTTGCATGGTTTTTAAACATTTCTATGCTTTGATTAGCCCTTGTATGCTCCTTAAACAATCTATTGTTTTTAAAAAAATCATTGTGTGCATATACATGGGCCATAGTTAGTATTTGAATTACTAGGGAATTATCTTTCATTAAATATGCTATACACGGATCTGAATTAATAACCATCTCATAAGGCAAGCCTGTTAAATCATAAGAATATAAAGTTTTTAGTTTTTCATAAGCCTTTCCAAAACTCCAGTGGGGATAGTGGGACGGCATCCCTACATAAGATTCATAACATAGCATATCTTCAAAACTAATAACCTCAAACTCCTGGGAATAATAATCTAGGCCAAATCCCTTCGCCTTAGCTTCTATTTTTTCGTTCCACTTTATAAGTTCCTCAAATTTAAAGTTCATTGACCTCCTCCTCTGCACCTTTTTCAACCTTTAGCATTTCAATAAATGCTGGCCATACATCTTCCTTGCAACTCATTTTTACTATAGAAAAATTTTCTGCTTCTATATAATCCTTATACTTATTCATAATGCTACTTGTGTAGGTGCTTGTTTTTATTTCCCCGTACCCAAACAAATTACAAATATCACATAGTTTCTGGGCACATGCTATGGCCCTTTCATTATCTTCCCCCCAGTTATCCCCATCACTGCAATGAAAGGCATATATATTCCACATAATAGGATTGTATCTTTCTTCAATAATTTCTAGCGCCTTTTTATAGCCACTACTAATATAAGTCCCCCCACTTTCTCCCTTATGAAAAAAATCATCCTCTGTTACTTCCTTTGCAGTTGTTGTGTGTGCTATAAACACGATTTCTACGTTCATATATTTTAACCTTGCAAATTGATATAGCAAGAAATAAAAACTTCTAGCTAAATACTTTTTCGTCTGTCCCATGGATCCTGATGTATCCATAATGCAAATAATAACAGCATTAGAATCTCTCCTTACCTTAGGCTTTACCCTAAAGTATCTTAAATCTTTGTCATGAAAGGGTACCCTTATATCTTCATCTATTGGTATTTCAAGCCCTCTTTTTGCATTTTTTTCACGCTTAACTTTTTCTATCATAGTGTGCCTCTTAGAAAGCCGGGGTGGTATCCCTTTGTGCCTTACTCCCCATCTTTTTGAAGAATTATCAGTCATTATATCGCTAAATTTTTTGCGTTGGAGATACGGAAGTTTAAGGTCCTCAAAAAGATATTCTATGGCCTCCTCTATCGTTATCTCGGTCTCATAAATATCTTCTCCTTCTTGGTTTCCCGCCCCAAGTTGCCCCTTCCCCTTTTGGGAGTCCGATTTTGCTATCTTATCTCCCTTTTCTTCTTTACCAGTACCACTTCCTACACCTGTTTTATTTTTTCCATATCTAAAATAATATTCTTTCAGGCCTTTAATAGGTATCTTAACTGTTTTATTTTTCGACCTACCTATAATACTTTCCTCAGAAATAATTTCACTTATATTATCCTTAATGTTTTTTTCAACTAATTCTTTATGCCTTCGCCTATCTTCAACACTTCGGTCTCTACCACCAGGCTGGAACTCTCTGATAATGGTCATCCTAGGCTCCTCCTTAATCCTTCCATAAATTATTAGCTGCATACTTTAAAATAACATTACAACAATGGTCACAATACCCATTTTCATTCATTTCCTCTACCATTGCATTATATTTTCTATTTTGTTCCTGATCTCTCACCTTGTTTTGTGTAATAATCCGTGATAACTCCCTAACTGACGATGTTAATTTTTTCTCTATAGCTTCTTTTAGTGGCTCATAACATTTATAGTCAATTTTACCCCCACTTCTTATAACGGAAAACATATAGGCCGTAACATCCTGACGGAAACCTTTTGTTGCTGATTGTGTAATCCCCAGTTGCTCCTCAATAGAGCGCATAAATACCTCATCTGGGTTAAGTTCTTCACCTGTATTTTCATCTTTTAATTTTATTTTATTAACAAAAGCCTCTGCATGGTCTAAATAATTATTAAATAAATCTTCCGCTTGTTCGCCATAACCATGAATGAATGCCTTTGTAACTTCTTTTTCTAATACTCTATGATATTCTTTTTTAATTGTGTCTTGCAAATACCCTAAATAAGTCTTTTTAAGCTCATCCGCAATTGATAGTTCTTTAACTTCCTTGGTAAGACCTTCAATAAGTACAATTGGGTTAATACAATTATGCTCCGAGTCAGATAAAGCATTATCTATAGCCTTCATAATAAAGCGTGTAGATATACCACTCATGCCTTCCCTAACAGCCTCTTCCCTTAGCTCCATTATATCTATTCTCTTTGTAGAACCCTTTTCTACTATTTCTTCTCCATTATATATTTTAAGCTTTGTTAATGGATCCACTTTATTAGACGCTTGTAGCCTACTTAAAATAGCAAACATGGACGCTATTTTGATAGTATGAGGCGCAATGTGGGCTTTAAAATTAGACTTACCCAATATTTTTTCGTAGATTTTTATTTCTTCATTAAGCTCCAAACAATATGGTACCTCTACTTTAACAATACGATCTAATATTGCCTCGTTAGTATGGTCAGACTTAAACTTATTCCACTCAGCTTCATTTGAATGTGCTACTATAACACCGTCAAAATAGATCATTGAACCTTTGCCAGGAGAAGGTATGCTTTTCTCCTGTGTGGCTGTAATCATTGTATGAAGATACTCTACATCATTTTTAAATACTTCTATAAACTCAACAATTCCCCTATTACCAACGTTAAAGGCACCGTTAAGAGATAGTACCCTAGGGTCATCTTCTGGGTATAAATCCATTTTTGATATATCCACAGAA
This sequence comes from uncultured Candidatus Epulonipiscium sp., assembly GCA_964442565.1. Lineage (GTDB taxonomy): Bacteria > Bacillota > Clostridia > Lachnospirales > Cellulosilyticaceae > JAAYSX01. The sequence goes on along the minus strand of CAYUEJ010000017.1, from coordinate 6,943 downwards.
CCGACAAGTACTGAGGTATCTTGATTATTAGGGTCAACTGGTGGCACAACACCGATTCCTTTTCTAGACCTTATAGAAAAGTCAACTAATTCAACAGGGAATTTTTCATACTCACCGTCAATTTCATACTTCAATCTATAGCGACAAACCGGACATAGTTCCCCTTCTATACGAATATTAAATCTTTTTTCAAAATCCCTTCGTAGGTGTTTTGGTATTAAATGAAGGGGCTCCTCCCTCATAGGACATCCTTTAAGTGCATAAATCGGCTGGCTATTTTCAAGCACCTGCTTAATGGATTCTATTATAGATGACTTACCAGCACCTACAGGTCCAACTAGATATAGTACCTGCCTTGATTCTTCCCCCATCATTGCCGCGGAGTGAAAGTACCTTACAATCTTCATAAGGGTATTATCTATTCCAAAAAAATCATCCTTAAAAAACATATATTGCTTAATAATATGATTCCCATAAATTCTTCTAAGTCTTGCATCTTCCTCTGTTCTGATGATTTTCATACCTGGTCCTGTTATTAACCCATATACTCTTTCGTGAGCAAATGCAGTTATTTCCGTATTTGCTTCTATAATATGTAAATAATCTAGAAAACTTCCCTGGAACCCTGGTTGCTTTAGATTGTTCCTATCCTCTATAATTAGCTTGGCAAAATCATTCATATAAGTCCCCTCCTAATTCATAACACTTCCCCATATAATTTAATATATGATTAAAAAAAGGTAAATATGATATATTTACCTTTTGGAGATTTCCTTATAAATTCTAACGGAATCTTTACCTATATTTATTTTATAGCCAGCTGCCTTAGCTATTTGATCTAGTTTATAATATTCACTACCTCCTATTATTACTTTGGACTCTTTCATCTTGCCCGTTATATCTATTCCCCAATCGTAGGTGATAGTTTCTTCTAATACATATAGATTGTTATCCCTTTCATATATTGGAGTCTTCATCTTAGACCAGTAGGTAACTTCCCTAGCCTTTGTATCTTCTACATTATCAATATAGTGCGGGTTTTTGATTGCTTCTTTATACATATTAGTAATTTTAGGTTCAGTAGATACCATGAAGTTATCATAGCCTGTATCATTAGGGGCTATCTTAATATTATCAAGATCAATATAGTTAATAGCCTTTATTCTAGGGTATCTGGCGGGAATATTAGCATAAATATGGTTAATAATATCCCTAGCCTCGTTAATATAGAAAGTATGGTCTTCCTTAGAGTAATGTGAAACTGCCAGTTTTGATATCATCATTGGTTTTTTATCTTGGTAGATATTATAAAAATAATCTAATTTTTCACCTATATCTGCATTATACTTTATATGATTTTTGTAAATTGGGAAATACATGCTTATTCCAATCCAATCAACATAATCATCACCTGGATAATAAATCATCGAATCGTAGATGTCTTCCATATCCATGCTCCATACAAATGCTACATTAGGTGCATACTGGGCAAATATTTCTTTAGCAAGTCTAAAATATGATATATACTCCCCCGGGTTGCCAAACTCCTTTGGCCCTGGATAAAATTCAATAAAAGCTGGAATACCGTATGTGTTCTTAAATTTCAAGGCAGTTGCCTCTAGTGCTTCTTTATCGTAAGGGCTAGCCATAGTTTTAGGTGTAACAACAATGTGTGGTGCTTTCTTCTTAGCTAAACACTCTAGCAACCATTTATCCGGGAAGGGGTCTCCTAGCTGGTAATGCCTGATACCTATGGCAACGTTTTTACCTACTGCATCTTCAAACTTAGATATATCAAACTCAATCTCAGGGTTCGCTAATACATAGGCTCCTAAATACGCTCCCTTTACCGGCTCGTACTTGGAAGCTTCTATTTCCTTTTGGAAATATCCATCATAGGACGTCTTAATAATCTCATGCCTTAGACTTACTTCAACGTCGCCATCTTTAACATTGCTTATATCCTTATTTAATATATTATTTGATGAACAACCACATAATATCTGCATAATTGAAAAAAAAATTACAGCGAGTCTTATGTATAATTTCATACTTATCACCTCGTTGTAATTATTGCCAACTATTTATTTTTTAATCATCTTTATCCCTTTTATTTATCAAATGAGTCTGTAAGGCTTTCAAATAATGAACAAAGGCACCGTCTTCAGAATATATTTGTAAATTTTTCGGGAAATCTTGATACCTTATAGATTTGCGTCCCCCTTTTTTTGCTTCTTGCCAGTGTATGTAAAGAAACTCAAAAGGTAAAAGATACATTTCATCCCATTCTTTAAAGTTTACTATAAAAAATGCTTCCCCACCCTGTCCTGCAAAATCCTTCATAAATTTCACTTGATGTGGGTGTATATTTGAAAGTGGCAATGATTTCAGCCCTGTTTCCTTTGCATCAAAACAAACCGGCACCCCCTGAACCGCTCCTATAAAGTCAACTGTACTTTTTTGCTCGAAATAAGCCTTAGTAATAATCCTTGTTTCTTGATCTATTCTTATTGGTTTAATAGGGGTGGGAACCTTTTGCACAAGAGCCAGTCCTTTTTCCCTATATAAATCATTAGTCAAGGTAATAAGTTCTTCCAACATACTCCCTCTAAGACCTCTAGTATTCCAGTAACCCATGTTTATTCCCCTTCTATATTATAATGTGATAAAGCCCTCTTCCTGAAATATTTTAGAATATAGAGGTGGTGCTCCTACAGTAAACACCTTATTCTCCAAATACTTCAATGGTTCTACACACATTTCAAACTTAATTTTATATGCGCATAAAAATTGATGCCTCAAACTATATTTCTGAAGAAAATATTCATTCTCCTCTTTATCCCCATATTTAGGGTCACCAATAATAGGGTGATTGATTGTAGCTAAATGTGCCCTTATTTGGTGTGTCTTTCCAGTTACTAGTTGGACTTCTATTAGCGTATATCTTCCATTTGCCTGCAAAGGTAATATCCTTGTCTCTACTTCTTTTGCACCCTCAACATAACTAGAAGAAATCATAACTTCGTTTTTGGATTCATTTTTTTCATGGTACCCCTTCAAGGTCATAGTCTTCTCAAACCTTCCTAAAACAATGCTCATATAATACTTCGATATCTCCTGGGTCCTTAGCATATGATGGATAGCCTGGGTTGCCTGAAGATTCTTCCCAACCATTACGATACCTGCTGTATTACGATCTAACCTATTACAAGGCGCCGGCCTAAATCCCTGATATTCCTCCGGATTGTATTCCCCTTTTGTGTATAAGTATGTAAGTATTTGCTCTGTTAAAGTATTTTGTCCTTTTGCATCCGGCTGTGTCAAAAGCCCTAGGGGCTTATTAATAATTAAAACGTTATCGTCTTCATATATAACCTCAAAGGTCGGCCTTGCTGTAGGTATTTCTTTTATCTTCCTGAACTTATCGATAGTTTCATCGCTTAGGTATATTTGAACCTCATCTTCTCCTATTAATATTTCATTCCCCTTTGCCTTCTTACCATTATATTTAATATTTTTTTTACGTATCATTTTATATACAAAGCTTTTCGGGGCATTATTAAAATACTTAAGAAGAAACTTATCCAATCTTTGATTTCCCTCGTTTTCATTTATTATTAGTAGTCTCATCTTTTTCTCCTATAAGCACAAATTTATTTACAATTAATTTACATCATCATTTGAGCGATGAGCTGGGTATATTCATTAAGATTTTCTTTATTTGCTATTTCTGCATTTCTTTCTATCTTCTTAAAAATGTTCCCTTTTTCTTTGGTCTTGCCGCTTTCTATATATATAACTGTTTTTAAAGGTATGGCCTTGGCCTCTATTTTTTTATTAAAAACTTCCTTCTTTTTAGATATATTGCTAGCACTATCTATAATACAATAAATTTTGGTTCCTGTCACAACAATGTGGTCATAATAATAGATGGATGACACGTCAGGAATTAAAACACCGTGGAATATGTTATACTCTCCTTTTATATCTTCTAATTTTTTACTAGTTTCAATATCAGGATCTTTAAACTTTAATATAGTAATGAGTTGTGTCATACCCTGGGCAGCTGGTAGCACAAATAAAGCTGCTATTACAGTAAATATATTGTTCCTAGTTCTATTTAGAAAATATCCAATTCCAAAAATACCGAACATAACAGCTAGCCATATTAATGTTCCTATTAGATGTTTTTTCTTTTGTTTTTTTAGGTAATCTTTTTCTCTTTTAATCATTATATACTCCTAATCGCAATAACTCTTTTTAACACTTATTCCCCCGTCAATTGTCATATTGCTGCCTGTAATAAAGCCTGCATCATCAGATGTTAAAAATAGACAAGCCTTTGCAATATCTTCTGGCAATCCCACCCGTCCTACCAAATGCTGATTATGATCTTTATCCCTTAGATGGACAAATTTACGGTCTTTTTTTCTTTTCCACTGGGATACATCAATCCACCCTGCGCTTATTGCATTTACTCTTATTTTGGGGGATAGGGTATTTGCTAAAGAATGTGTTAAGGAAAGTAGTGCTCCCTTAGATGCTGAATACGGTTCCATGTTAGGCTCTGACATAATTGCACTAGTTGATCCTATATTTACTATTGCGCATCCTTCATTCTTCATATGGGGTGCCATATGTTTCGTACATATATAAGGCCCTGTAATGTTTACAGCCAATACCCGGTTCCAATCTTCAATAGTGCGTGTAAATAATGTTCCAGTAGCCGTTGCAGCTGCAGCATTAATAAGTATGTCAATATGCCCATACCTATTTGCAACCTCTTCCACCATTTCTATTACATCAGTCTCATTACTAACATCTATGTTTATAAAATAGGCGCTGCCTCCATTATCATTAATGGAGGCCTCTGTTTCCAACCCTGCCTCAGAATCACGGTCAGCAATAATAATATGGGCACCTTCTTCCGCATAGTTATGGGCCACACAAGCACCTATTCCTTCACCTGCGCCGGTAACGACGACGACTTTATTTAGAAATTTCATAATATACCTCCATTTGCTTCAGTGTTACATCCTAACTATTGTACCAAAAAAGCAAGGAATTTGGAAGGCGAAATCTATTATTCAAAAACTTCTATGAAATGTTCAAATAAATCTTTGTCCTCACCTATCTTATCATGATTACCTAATGCGCAGATATATTCCTTAGACATACACTCTTTAATTATAGGCGCCAGGGCCCTCATAGACTCCTGATCTGCTCCTAATATCTCATCTCTTTCTTTTTGTAATAACTCTTTTGTAATACCTGATGTATACATATTTTGGGCTCTTTCACCTTTCATTGCCGGTGTTAGTGGAAAGTCAAGTTTACTAATAGTACCTATAATATACTTTACCATATCCCTTTGTGTAACTGTAAATTCCTCTACATAATCTGCTGCCTCATCATAGGTTTCAAGTGTTTTACTAACATTCGGGTCCCTATATGATACAAAAAACATGGTTCCACTACGGCCAAACTCTGCAAAGCAACCGTATGCCCCATTTTGCACCCTAACCTTATTCCATAAATAGTCAAGGCCTAAGATACTCTTTAGCACGCTCATTGTACCCGAATGCTCATATCCAATCTTTTTGAAATCATATCCTTTAGCTACGTACTGCACATCGAATGGTGCAAGAAGAGCCTCATTTTTCACTGTTAAACTAAATGATTTATTAATCTTATCATAATCATGTTCTTCCATACTATCTGTAACAACTAGCATAGCATCCCTTATTTCGGTGTACTCCTTAGCTTCACATGTAAGCCCTATACTAACCCTTGATTTATTATTTAAAAGACTATAGGCTTTTTGAAGGTTCTTAATAAGCTCATCTTTCATAGTATCAAAGTTGTTTTCTATATTGCAAACAAATTTATAGAAGGCTAGCCCCTTTAATGTTTCTTCGTAATAACCCTTTTGTGTGAAATAAGATGTTAATCTCATAAATGCTACCCTATGGCCATCACTGCTAATTGACATTTCCATTCTTGATTTCATTTCCCTAATAATTTCGCGGATTCGGTTTGTATTATTAAAATCAGTAGATAGCATTATCTCTTTAAGCAAATCACTTAGGTAGGATACCTTGCTATATAAAACCTTACTCCTAACTACTAACTTAGGCATGTAGTTATCCGAATTACTAGCATCATTAATCACTGAGCTTCCATATTGTATGCCACCTGTATAAATATCAATCATATTATTCAACTCTTCATATGAATAATTTTTAGTATTTAATTTACCTAGCATACCCACTAACATACCTATATAGGGAATGAGTTCTTCATCAATTCCCCTTAGATCATAGTGAATATTTATATAGCCGATTTGGTTTGTAGTCTCAGGTGTAAATATAAAATCTATATTCTTTTCTTTATTTACCTGGTAGTCTGTAAAATCAACCTTTTTATCTAAATCTGCCAAGGAAAGTGTAGGTATCTTTTCGAGATTTTCTTCTGTATCAGGGGTCGTTTGTATTTGCTTAAGTTTGCTTGTATTATTGATAAGCTCCTCCACCTCATCATTCGATAAGGTTAACTTATATGTTTGTAATTCTTCCCTTAACTTAATCGCACTGCCCTTTGTAAGACCCGGCTTTGGCTCCATTATCATCATAGTAGAATGGGTATTACCCAGTATATATTTTTTGATTATATCTTCTAAATATGGCTTTGTCAGGGCCGTTTTAATCGTATTTAAGTCGTCTTCATATTTTAAATATGCTAAAGGATCTCCATCATATAACCAGCTCTTTAGACTTTGCGTTGCATATAATAGACCCTTAGAGTGCCCACCAAAATCAGCTTCCCTTAAATCAAATTCTAGTGAATTAATAGCACCTTCTACGAGTTTTTTATCAATGCCTTCCTCTACAAGCTTACTGAGTGTGTCCATTACAATTTTATAAAACTCATCTTTTTTATCAGG